>CAXTRL010000166.1:0-7600 GCA_964246575.1 uncultured Armatimonadales bacterium | reverse complement strand
TGGGGTTTCGGCGGCGTCGGTGCGGCTGGAACTTGGCGATTCGCGGATGCCGAAAGCGCCGATTGCCGCCGGCTCGCAGACATCGGCGTCGGTCGGCTCGGCGGTGCAGGCGGCGGCCAAATCACTGCACCGGCGTCTGCTGGCCTTTGCGTTTTCTGATCCGTCGTCGCCGCTGCATACTTTGACGGAAGCCCAAGTAGATGTTGACGCGGGCCGCGTTTACTCGCGCCGTACCCCTAGCCTGGCCGAAACTTACGCGGATATTCTGAGCCGCCACGCGCCGTATGGGCTGGAAGCCGCTGCCGAAGTCAACCCGTACACGTCTGCCGAAGATTTTTCCCTATATTCATTCGGCGCACACTTCGCGGAAGTGCAGGTAGACCCGGAGTTTGGCGAAGTTCAGGTCACCCGCTACGTCGGCGCGTTCGGCGCGGGGCGCATCTTGAACGCCAAGACTGCCCATTCTCAACTTCTTGGCGGCGTTGTGTGGGGCATCGGAATGGCCCTGCATGAAGAAACGCATTTGGATAAAACTCTGGGCCGGATCATGAACCCGGATTTGTCCGAATATCACATCCCTGTCTGCGCCGATATTCCCTCTGATATGGACTTGTTCTTTGTGGACGAAGAAGACGCGCATGTGAACCCACTGGGCGTCAAGGGAATTGGCGAGATCGGCACCATCGGTGCGGCAGCCGCCATCGCCAACGCCGTTTACCATGCCACGGGAAAGCGCATCCGAAACTTGCCGATTACGCCGGACAAGCTGATTTAGGAAACAAACTATGGACAATACACAATCAACCACCGCGCCGACCGCGCCGAATGAACAGCCGGGCAGATCAGTCGGGCAGCCGCTGAGCCGCATAGACGGGCGGCTCAAAGTGACCGGCGGGGCCAAATACTCTGCGGATATGCCGGTGGCCGATGTCGCGTATGCCGCGCTGATTACCAGCACAATTGCCAAAGGCACGATCACCGGCATTGACGCCCGTGCCGCCGAAGCGGTGCCGGGTGTGATCAAAGTCATCACGCCCGCCAATGCCCTGCGCCTGCCCGCACAGCCGGCGTCACCCGGCGGCAAGTCCGCCCGCCCGCAGGAGCGCATTTTGCAGATGCTTCAAGACCCGAAAGTGCTGTACCAGAACCAGCCAATCGGCGTTGTCGTCGCAGACACGTTTGAGAGGGCCACCTATGCGGCGTCCCTAGTCAAGTTCCAATACGACGAGAAAACGCCGCGCACGGATATGGACAAGCAGAAAGAAAACGCTTACCGGCCGGAAAAAGCCAATCAAGATCCCACTGACAGCAAGCGCGGGGACCTTAGTGCCGGGATGAGTCAGGCGTCTGCAAAAGTCACCGAGTATTATGTAACGCCGTTCGAGAACCACAATCCGATGGAGCCGCACGCGACCCTGTCCGTGTGGGAAGGCGACCACCTCACGGTTTACGACGCCACGCAGGGCATTTTCGGCGTCCGCAAAGTGCTGGCGGAGACGTTTCAAATACCTCAAGACGACATCCGGGTCGTGTCGCATTTCTTGGGCGGCGGCTTCGGCTGCAAAGGCTCGGTTTGGTCCCATGTGGTCATCTCCGCACTGGCGGCAAAGCAAGTGGGCCGTCCGGTCAAGCTGGTGCTGGAGCGGCGGCAGATGTTCGGCATGGTTGGCTACCGGCCCCGCACCGAGCAGCATCTTCAGCTTGGCGCGGCGCATGACGGCACTCTGACGGCGACTGGGCATAACGTCCACACGCAAACGTCGTCGTTTGATGAGTTTGTCGAGGCATCCGCCGCCGTAACCCGGATGCTGTATGATTCGCCGAACTCGGAAACCGCCCACCGGGTCATTCGCCTCGACGCCGGAACGCCGACATACATGCGTGCGCCGGGCGAGTCGTCGGGGACATTTGCGCTGGAGTCAGCGATGGATGAGCTGGCCTATGCCCTGCCGATGGACCCGATTGCCCTGCGCCTCAAAAACTACGCCGAAAAAGATCCAGATACGGGCAAGCCGTGGTCATCCAAATCCCTGCGCGAATGCTACCGAGTAGCCGCCGAACAATTTGGGTGGCAGAAGCGCACGCCGACGCCTGGTTCCATGAAAACCGAGGGTGGCAAGCTCATCGGCTATGGCATGGCAACGGCGACTTATCCAACCCGGCGCAGCCCGTCGTCCGCGCTGGCCCGGCTCCTGCCGGATGGCACCGCCTACGTTCAGGCCGGTACGCAGGACCTCGGCACGGGAACGTACACGGTGATGACCCAGACCGCTGCCGATGCGCTGGGTCTGCCGGCTGAAAAAGTCCGTTTTGAGCTGGGCGACACGCTGATGCCGGAAACGCCGGTGTCCGGCGGCTCGCAGACTGCCGCTTCTACGGGTTCCGCCGTACAGGCGGCAGGCAAGGCCGCGCGGGCGCAGGCCATCGCCCTGGCGGTTGCCGACACGGCTTCCCCATTGTACGGCCTCAGCCCGGACGCCGTTGATGTCACCGCAGGCCAGATGTTCTCCAAAGCCGACGTGACCAAAGGGGAAACCTACGCGGCGCTGATTGCCCGTCAGAAACTGCCAAACATTGAAGCCAAGACCGACTCAAAGCCCGGCGCGGAAAAAGATGAGTATTCCATGCACTCGTTTGGGGCCGTTTTCGCCGAAGTCCACGTTGACCCCGATTTCGGCGAAGTCCGGGTTCAGCGCATTGTCGGCGCTTATGGGGCCGGCAACATTCTTAACGCCAAGACTGCTCGAAGCCAGCTGCTTGGGGGAGTCGTATTTGGTATTGGCATGGCTCTGGAAGAAGAAACCGTGCCGGACCTTCGGATTGGCCGAGTGATGAACGCCGACCTTGCCGAGTACCATATCCCAGTGAATGCCGACGTTCCCGAAATTGACATCACGTTTGTTCCCGAAACCGACCCGTTTGTGAACCCGCTGGGCGTCAAAGGCGTCGGTGAAATCGGCATTACGGGAACGGTTGCGGCGATTGCAAACGCCGTGTATCACGCGACAGGCCGCCGTGTCCGCGATCTGCCGATTACGCTGGACAAGGTAGCGGGGCTGGCACAAAAGAACGCCGCGACGGGGTAGGCAGAAGCGCCGGGAAAATTGACACCGTGAAAGAACTTAGGGAAATTGTCGCAGCCTGGGAAACCCTCTGCGCCGAGGGCCGGGAAGCTGTGCTGGCAACCGTCGTTCAGGTCAGCGGCTCTACTTACCGGCGGCCCGGCGCACGGATGCTGCTGGCAAGTGAAGGCCGGCTGGCCGGCTCGGTCAGCGGCGGCTGCTTGGAAGGCGATTTAGTCAAAAAAGCGCATTGGCACACGCGCAATGGCCCAGCTTTAGTGACTTACGACTCAACGGACGAAGACGACGTCGTGTGGGGCTTCGGGCTGGGCTGCAACGGCGTGGTGCAGGTGCTTTTGGAGCGTGTTTCTCCGAGCGTTCCCGGCCCGCTGCGCCTGCTGCAAAGCGTCCTGCACGAGCGCTCGCCTGCTGTCATTGCAACAGTGATTGGCGGGACTGAAACCGCAGGTCTCGGCCAGCGCTTGCTGCTGATGCCGGACGGCAGCCGGGAAAGCATTGTAAGCGATGCGGCGCTGCGAGCATTGGTGGAAAAAGACGCGGAAGCGGCGCTGACGGCGCAGCAGTCGCGGACCGAAACCTACACGACGACAAGCGGCAGCTCCGCCGCTGTTTTTCTGGAAGCGGTGCCGCCGCCGCTGCCGCTGGTCATCTTTGGCGCAAACCATGACGCTCTGCCGCTGGTGCGGCTGGCCAAAGAGCTAGGCTGGCATGTGACCGTCGCGGACGTGCGCGGGACGCAGCCGAGGCCGGAGCGTTTTCCTGACGCCGACAGGGTGATCGCCGGTTCTGCCGACACGCTTTGCCGCGAAATCGGCTGGGACGCGCAGACGGCGGCGGTGGTGATGACCCACAATTACCCGGACGACAAGCGGGTGCTGCGGCGTCTTTTTGAGACTTCCGCGTTTTATATCGGGCAGCTTGGGCCGAAAGCGCGGACCGAGCGGCTGCTGGCGGAAATCAGCGATGACGGGTATCAAATTGCCGAAGCGCACCGAAGCCGCCTGCACGGGCCGGTAGGCTTAGATGTTGGAGCGGACACGCCGGAAGAAATCGCGCTGGCGATTGCAGCAGAAATCCAGGCCGCGCGGGCAGGCCGAAGCGGAAAAAGCCTGCGGGAGCGGCGCGATCCGCTGCACCCGCATCCCGCCGCGATTTTGACGGACACGACTTTGACGGAGCGGCAGATTTCATGAAGCGCGTCGGCCTGATACTGCTGGCCGCAGGCGGGTCGCGGCGGCTGGGATCGCCGAAGCAGCTTGTGGCGGACGCGCAGGGGCGGAGCCTGGTGCGCCGGGCAGCGGAAACCGCGCTGGCTTCCGCCTGCCGCCCGGTGGTGGTCGTGCTGGGCGCGTCGGCGGAAGCGGTGGAAGTGGAATTGGCCGGGCTGCCGGTGACGATCACCATCAACCCGGAGTGGCAAACTGGGTTGGCGTCTTCGCTCCAAGCAGGTCTGAACACCCTCGCCGAAGTCCAAACGCCGGACGCTGTGGTTGTGATGCTCTGCGACCAGCCGCAGGTAACAAGCGCCCTGCTTGACTCGCTTCTGGACGCTTATGCCGGCACGGAACACGAAGTGATCGCGTCTGAATACGGCGGTACGCTGGGAGTTCCCGCGCTGTTCGGGCCAGCGCTTTTTGGGGCGCTGGCGTTGCTGACCGGGGACGAAGGCGCACGGCGGGTCATCAAAAACTATGCCGGGCCGATGACGCGCGTGCCGTTTCCGGAAGGCGTTTATGACATTGACACGCCGCTCGATGTCCAGGCGCTCACGGGGCGCTAGTCCGTGCCGCCGGCGCTTTTCAAGACGGCGACGGTCCGGTCCCGCGCTTCATCCGAAACGCCGGGGTATGGGCGCTCGGCCCAGTACAGGGCGGTCTTGCCGTCTTTGTCTTTGGCATTGAGCGGCGCACCCCGGTCCAGCAGCAGCTTTGTCGCGGCTGCCTCACCGTAAGACCCCGACCAGAACAGCGCCCCGCCCTGCCCGCCGTTATCACCCAGCGTTAGGCTCGCTCCGGCGTCTGCCAGCAGGCTAATGGCTTCTAAATGGCCGTAGCGGGCCGCCCACATCAGCGCTGTCACCCCACCCCCGTTGTCGTTCGCCGAGTGCTTGTTTTTAACGTCCACGCTGGCGCCGAGGTCCAGCAGGCGCTTGACGATGTCGGGCTGACCCCACTGCGCCGCCAGCATCAGCGCAGTGTTGCCGCCGTGATCCTGCGCCTGGACATTCGCGCCCTGGTACAGCAGCGTTTTCGCTTTTTCCGCGTCATGGGCCTGGATCGCCAGCATCAGCGGGGTCATGCCGTCAGCATCAGGAGCATTCATGTCTTCGGCCAGCGGAGCAGCAGCACTAGCAGGCGGCTGAGAATGGGCCGGCGCAGGCATACCTATCGGCATCAGGGCAGCGAAAATAAGAACCGGGCGCATGGTGACGGTGTCCTTTTCTGAGAGCGTTTCCTAGTCCTATAATACCCGGCGCAGACAATTCAGCAACCCAGCGTTCCGCTTTGCCTTCTTTCCCATCTTTTCCGTATCCTATCCAACATTTGTAACCTAAAATCAATGCAATTGCAGGAAAAGCAGCCAAATACGATGTATACTAGGTTGTTACGAATTTTGCCCATCGCGGCATAATTGCAGAAAGGCTCTTCATCATGATCGATTCCCCAGACTTTTTGCGTGATGCCGTCAGCCGGCGCACGTTCCTGACCCGCATGGCGGCGGCAGGTCTTGGCACGGCAGCGGCGGCCTTGATCGCCGGATGCAGCGGCGGCGGCAACAACCAGAACAATACGGTTGGCCAAACCGTCACCAGCCCACTCGGCAGCTTCGCCGACCCGAAGAACTTCCCCGGCATCCCCGGTGCGACGGAGAACGTCGTCGTCTTGAACTACGCCCTGACTCTGGAAACGCTGGAAGCGGACATCTACCGCCAGGTGCTGAACATCGCCGCTGGCCAGCCGCTGACAACGCCCCTGCCCGCAAACGGCGGCGCGTCCTACACCCAGGTTGTCGGCAACGGCTCTCTTTCCCCGGCGCTGGCACAAGTCGGCTTCCTGTACTTGCAGCAATACTCGGCCGTCGAAGCCGCCCACCGCGACTTTCTGCGGGCTGCCATCACCGCCGCCGGTGCGACGCCGGTTCCCGCAAACGCTAAAGGCTACAACATCGGCCTGGCGCCCGGCACTGACCTCGGCACGCTCCTGACCCTGATCCGCACGGTGGAAGAAACCGGCGTCACGGCTTATCTTGGCGCGGCGGGCTTCCTGACCGACGCCGGACTGGTCCAAATCGCGGCCAGCATTTATTCCACCGAAGCGCGGCACTCCGCAGCCATCAACTATGTTCTCGGCCTGGACACCGGCCCGACCGGAGCCGTCGGCGGCGCCCAGCCTTCGCCCGGCGCGAAGAACGAGTTCGAGTATGCGAACTCCCCCACCACCGTACTAAATGCCGTCAAGCCGTTCTTCATCATGTAGCTTATTGCGTAGACTTCTACGAAAGGAACCTCACCCATGCCAACGCATGTGACTCTGTATTTTACTGCGAATCCGAATACCGCCGGGACAACTAACGTCGCCATTCCGACCGGCCCGTTTTCCGCCCTGACTTCGGCCCCTAGCCCGGACATCAAAGTCCTGAACTTCGCCCTAGCTTTGGAGACCCTGGAAGCCCAGCTTTACAAGGACGCCCTGGCCCGCCTGACCACCGGCGGCAAAGACAGCTTGGGCCAGACCATTACCGGCCTCGGCCTCAGCGGCGCGGACGTCAATTATTTGACCGAGTTCGGCACCGTGGAAGCCGAGCATCAGGCGTTTCTGACCACTGCACTTGGCGGCAACTGGGTCACAACAGCAGGTGCACTGTTTGACTTCGGCTTTGCCGACACCAATCAGTTCGGCACCCCGCCGCTGACCCGCCTTCAGACAGTCCAGCTTGTGTACGCCGCCGAGCAGACCGGCGTTTCCGCCTACCTCGGCGGCGCAGGCCCCGGCGGGCTGACCCCCGGCAAACCGTACCTGGGTATCGCCGCGTCCATCCTCGGCACGGAAGCCCGCCACACAGCGGCGGTTGCGATCCTGCTGAACCAGTTGACGCCTCTCACCGGAGCCGCCGCAATTAAAACTGCGCCTCTCTCCACTGACACGGGAACCGACAACGGTCTTGGGCTGGATATGGCCTTGCCTCCCGATGACATTCTTTATCTAGGCGGTCAGGTTGCCGCCGATACGACCGTCAGTGGAACCGGCAAAATCAACCCGATTTCCGGCCCCAACGGCTTCGTCTTCCTGCCGTAATTTGGCATAAACTCACGCAAAACGCCCGGCCTGCTTCTTCGGAAGCGGGCCGGGCGTTTTTGTGACAGGCTCACGAACTTGAGACCCACAGAGTTGAGACCCACAGAGTTGAGACCCACAGATTGAAATCCGTGGCGACCACGCAGTGAAAACCCACGCAAGCAAAGCCACGCAATGAATTGCATGGCTGAAGAGCCTTCGGCTGGTTGTCCTGCGGACAGA
>CAXTRL010000165.1:0-7647 GCA_964246575.1 uncultured Armatimonadales bacterium | reverse complement strand
TGGACCGGGGCGTCTGCCGCATGGTCGCCGAATTTGCGTTCCGCCACGCCCGCAAAATGGGCGCAAAAGTGTTCGGCGGCCCGAAATACACCGTTTCGCCGGTTTACGAAGGCATGTTCAAGGAAGAAATGGACGCGGCTGCCAAGAAGTTTCCTGATGTCCGTTACGAGCCGCAGCTTATTGACGCTACCTATGCCCTGCTGCTGGCGCGGGCGTCCGAGCCGCTGGTCATTCCCGCCTTGAACCGCGACGGCGACTGCCTCAGCGACCTAGTGCTGGCGTTCTATGGCTCCATCGCCGGCTCCGAGTCGCTTCTCCTTGCATTTGACGACAAGTTTGAGCCGAAAGTCGTGATGACGGAAGCCCCCCACGGCACTGCGCCGTCCTTGCAGGGTAAAAATCTGGCGAACCCGCTGGCGATGATTCTGGCGGGTGCATCGCTGCTGACTTATATCCCGACCCCTTCCGCCATTCGCGCCTCCCGCGCCATCTACGAATCTGCCTTTGAGGCCATCCACGACGGCATCCGCACTTCTGACCTCGGCGGCGGCTCCACGACTTCCGAGTTCACCGACTCAGTCATCCACCGCGTCCAAAGCAAAGTCACTGTCTGGGAAACCCTGGGCGAGCGGTAGGCGAAAGCAATCAAGAGCCATGACATAAATGTCACGGCTACGCGGCGCAGACGCCACAAAACACCTGCTTCGCGGGGTTCGGAGTCAGATAGTTTCTAGTGCCGCGAAGCGGTACTTCGTAGCGTCTTCGCTCCATAGCCGTGTGCTTCAGCACATGGTTCCTAAATCGGGTAAATTACCGCCTATGAAGTGCCTTATCTGTAAGCAATTCAACGTCCAGCCGAGAACGGCAACTTTGACGCTTGAGCGCGGTGGGATGACGCTGGTTGTCAAACATGTCCTCGCGCGGGTCTGCCCGAACTGCGGTGAAGAATATATTGACGAGGGAGCGGCGACGCGGCTCCTGGAAACAGCAGAACAAGCTTTTCTTGCTGGGGTGCAGGTGGACGTGCGCGAATATGCCCTTACTGTCTGACAATCCGTTTGCGGTCTTGAGCCTGATTTCCGGCCCGGCTCTGCTGACCAACGCCACCGGGCTGCTGACACTCAGCACAAGCAACCGCTTTGGGCTGGCAGTGGATCGGTCGCGTGCTCTGGTCAAGATTTTGGAAAGCCGCGAAGATAACGCGCATCTTGCACTTCATTTGCGGCAGACCGACCGGGTAGAGCAGCGGATCATGCTGCTCCTCCAAGCGCTGCGGGCATTTTATCTGTCCATCGGCTCGTTCGCCGCCGCAAGCCTAATTTCGCTGCTAGGGGCGGCCTTGACGTCTTCCGGCCAGCAGATTGTGTTTCGTTTCATCATTGGGCTGGCGTTCTTTACCGGCGTGGTCGGCATCGGCGGCTTGGTTTGGGGCTGCTCCCTGCTGGTGCGGGAAACGCAGCTTGCGGCGCTGAATGTCCGGGACGAACTGGCCCTTGTTCGTGAAACGCATCGGCAAGCCCTCATCGTTATCCAAGATGCCGCTGCCCAAGACTCAGCCGCCCAAGATGCCGCCGCTCAGAACTCATCTTAAGTTATGCCGCTGCTGCCTGATAATCCGTTCACAAGCCTGACTTTGATTGCCGCGCCGGCGGTCTTGACCAATGCGTCGTCGGTGCTGGCGCTCGGCACAAGCAACCGCTTTGCACGGGCGATTGACCGGGCGAGAGCGCTGTCGGCGCTTTTGGAAAAAGAAACCGTCAGCGCCGACCCGCTGACCATTATGCGGGTCCGGCACCTTAATCGCGCCGAGAAGCGCTCTCTGCTGCTGCTTCATGCCCTGCGCTTGTTTTATTTGGCGCTGGGATCATTTGCGGCGGCGGCGTTGACCTCGCTTCTCGGCGCGACGGCGGCGTCTTCCGACCATCACTTTATTTTCCGCGTGACCCTAGACGCGGCAGCCCTGACCGGGTTTATTGGGGTCGGCGGCCTTGTTTCTGGGTGCAGCCTGCTGGTCGTCGAGACGCGGCTTGCCGTGCAAACTGTGTCCGAAGAAGCGCGGTTTGTGCGGGAGCGGTTCAAGGACTATTTGACGGCTTCCGAGAAAGCAGGCGAGCCGGGGTAAACACTTTTGGGTAATATAGCGCTATGATAACACAGCGCACACCAACTTCCCGCAGTCCTATGCCGCGCCGATACGTTCAGGCCGGCTTTTATTTTTCCCTTGGCATTCTTCTTTTGGTCGTCCTGGCGCTGTTTGCCCGGCGGTTCGCGGAAGCGACGCTCGCGGTCATTTCGCCGTTTGCCGTCGGCCTGACCCTGGCGCTGCTGCTGGACCCGCTGGCCGATAATCTGATGAAGCGCGGCCTGAGCCGCATGGCGGCGTCGGGCCTTGTTTTCGCCGTTTTCCTATTCCTGATCGTTGGCGTCGGCTACCTCGCAATCCCAGCTCTAATTGGACAGGCGGGGAACCTCGCCCAGAACGGCCCGAACTATATTTCCGGCCTGCATGACAGCGCCCAAAAGTTCCTCGACCATCACCACAAAATTGGGCCGATTAAGATGCCCAAAGATGTCGGGAATCTCACCGGACAAATTTCCGGGCAGGCGTCCGGCTTTTTGCAGAAGGCGGGCGGCTCTATTGGGACATTCCTGATTGGCTCGGCGACGTTTGTCGTCCAGTTTATCTTGACACTGATTATTACATTTTACTTTCTAGTGGACATTGACCGCCTGCGGGCCAGATTATTTTATTTAGCGCCGGAAAAGTGGCGCTCCATGATGGGCCATATCGGCAGCGATGTGGGCGGGGTGTTTTCCGACTACCTGCGCGGCCTTTTGATTGTTTGTGCCCTGTACGGCGTCACGACGATTGGCCTCTTGTATGGCCTGAGCATTGTTCATCACTCGCTGGCCCAGTACGCGCTTTTAGTCGGCGCGGCGGCAGGAATTTTGTACGCCGTGCCGTACCTTGGCTCGTTTACGACCGCGCTGGTGACATTTATTGTCGCGTTCGCGGCGGCGACGGGCGACCATCAAAGCGGCCTCGCGTTCGGCGGCATTGCGGTGCTGGCGACGCTGGTGGTCAACCAAATCTTTGACAACGTCGTCACCCCGCGCGTGGTCGGCGGCGGCGTCGGCCTGCATCCCATTCTTGCTCTGTTCGCGCTGGTCATCGGCGGCGAGCTATTCGGTATCGCGGGAATGCTGCTGTCCGTACCGATTGCCGGCAGCATCCAGGCCATTTTGTTTCGTTTGTATCCCCGGCTGACCCAGCCGACCCCCGCGCCATTCTTGACCGTGCAGGGAGTCCCGCTCGACAGCAAGGAGTCCACGAAGATTTTGCAGGGCGACGATTCCGTAACAACCGCCAGGCAGGACGCCGAAAAGGCCAATTCCGACGTTTCCCGTTGACTTGCCCCGGCCCCGCGTGTCATACTGAAACCGTCTTTTCACCCAAAACACGCGGAAACAATCAAGCAACACTCAAGGAGAAACAACCATCATGGCAGTGCGAGTTGGAATCAACGGCTTTGGCCGCATCGGGCGCATCACTTACCGCGCCATTCAAGAGCGCTATCCCAACGGCGAAATCGAGGTGGTCGCGCTCAATGACCTAACCGACGCCAAGACCAATGCCCACCTGCTGAAGTACGACAGCAACTACGGCCCGTACAAAGGCGGCGATGTCGTGGCCGAAGGCAATGACATTGTCGTGGACGGCAAGAAGATCACGGTCTTCGCCGAAAAGAACCCCGCCGACATTCCCTGGGACACCGAAGGCGTGGACGTGGTGGTGGAAAGCACCGGCTTCTTCACCGACGGCACCAAAGCGGTCGCACACCGCGAGCATGGCGTCAAGAAAGTCGTCATCTCCGCTCCCGGCAAAAATGAAGACTTGACCATCGTGCTGGGCGTCAACGACAGCATGTACGACCCCGCCAAGCACCATGTCATCTCAAACGCTTCCTGTACGACCAACGGCCTCGCGCCGGTCGCCAAGCTTCTTAACGACAAGTTCGGCATCGAGAAGGGCCTGCTGACGACCATTCATGCCTACACGAACTCCCAACGCACTGTAGACACCGCCGCGAAAGACCTGCGCGATGCCCGCGCCGCCGCCCAGAACATCGTGCCGTCGTCCACCGGAGCCGCGAAAGCCGTCGGCCTGGTCATCCCGGAGCTTCAAGGCAAGTTCACCGGCATGGCCTTCCGCGTCCCGACCCCGACCGTTTCCGTCGTGGACTTTACGGCGCTTCTGAGCCGCGACGTCACGATTGCCGAAGTCAACGCCGCCGCCAAAGAATACGCCGATGGCCCAATGAAGGGCATCTTGGAATACACCGAAGAAGAGCGCGTGTCCACCGACCTCAAAGGCAACCCGCATTCGTCCATCTTCAGCGCCATCGATACTATCGGCATCGGCTCGTTCATCAAAGTTGTCGCGTGGTACGACAACGAGTGGGGCTACTCCTGCCGCGTCGCCGACCTCCTCAAGTTCCTGGGCGATAAGGGGCTGTAGGTCTCAGGCACTCAAAAGGGGCGCGGCGAAAGCTGCGCCCTTTGAATACTCACAGGAATAAATCAGGAATAAATAACGTGTCGCTACGAATCCGACTAGAGGCTATCCCCGAAACTTTAGGCGAACTGGAAGCCGCAGCGAACCAGAAGTATTTGCAAGGCCAGGATTTGATCATTGCCGGTTATTCAGATATAGGGATTTATACTTTGGGATATGTGGCAGAAGTCACATTAAAAAGCATTTATTTCCGTATTATTGGAAATGGAAGAACACGCCCCGGTTTTCAAGTAGCTTCAGCACTGAAACCTGCAAAAAATGTTGGTGAGGCTCTCATTCCAATGATTGATGCAGAGTTGTTTCATAGCATTCGCTTCTGGGCGATGCTTATTCAGTCCGTGCGTCTGGGAAAAGGACAGCCTCTAGCGGCGGACATCGCGTTACCTTTTGAGATTTGTACTGAGCGTCTTTACAACACCTGGTGGATCGGGATGCGCTATCGCACGAACCAGGCTCGACACGATGAAGCGATACAAGTACTTAATGATGTCAGTTGGCTTCGGGCCAATCAATCAAGATTATGGAGCTAGATATGCCACGCGGAAGATTAGTGCCAGAAATCAATCCTGCAACGGAGGCGCTTCGTGTTCAACTAACACAAGAATGGCGGCATCCAAATCCAGATACCGCACAACCAGTGATGATCGAAGCTGCCGGTGATCGGTTCAATCCCACCACGCATCTTTATGTTATCTGGGATACATGGGCTGGATTGAGTCAGCCAGAGCGTTCGGAAATTATCATGGATGCTTATGAGGCAACCCATGAACGCCAGGAAACATTAAACGTCACAATCGCTATGGGCCTTACTGCACAAGAAGCGGAAAAAATGGGTCTTCGTTACGAAACTGAGGCAGCAGCTTAACAGTTCCTTTCACACCGCAGCCAAACAAAGGTATGGGAGATGCCGCGCTTTTAGTTTTTATGGTACAATCTTAGCATAGCAGGCAGTCTTAAGCGTTGCTGGGAGGGACGGCGTGATGCGGTTTTTTGGTCAGTCCAGCAGTGATCCGTATATGGCCTCGGACCGGGGGTTATCTAACCCGAACCCGCAGCTTCTTCGGGGGGCTAGGTATCAGATCGTGCCGAGTGGGCGCGGGCTGCCGATGGCCCAGATTGATTTGACGTTCCGGCGCGAGCTGGGCGCGGTCGCAAACCCGGACATGACGCTGGCCGTGCTGCTGGACCGCAGCGGCTCGATGCAGGAAGCGTTTGGGGAAGGCCACGTTCAGAATGTCGCCGCCGCGATTTACAACCATGTCGCGCTCGCCGGCGTTGGCTACGATCTCGTGTTTTATGATGACCGGGTTTCTTATGCCGGGCACATCAACAGTCTATCTTCCCTCCAAACCGCGATTTATCAGAACGGGCCGCGCGGCGGCACGTATGTCACCGAAGCGCTGCGCGGGGCGATCAAAAAGTACCGAACAAAGCGCGGCCTGTATGTGATCGTCATCACCGATGGCGAGTTTGCCGACAAGCTGCAGGTCCGGCAGTTGATTTTGCAGGAAATCCTGCCGCAGATGACCCCTGAAAACCCCTATGCGTTCCGGCTGCATTTTGTCGGTGCAGGCGAAGGCGTAGACCATGCGTTCCTGCGGCAAATTGAGGCGGATGCGTCGGGGCAGGGCATTCCGCTGGTGACGCAGCACCACCACGCCCATCTCAGCCACAGCCACGTCAGCATCTTAGACGAACTCGACAAAGCCTTTATCGGCATCGGCACCGACGCCCGCTTCGGCTCTCAAGCGCTTCTGGCCGGCCCATCCCAGCCCGGCGCGACAGACCCCGTGATTTCACATACGTCCGAGCCGCTGCTCAAAAGAAGCTGGGACGGCGGGGTTGGGACGCCCGGCTTTCTGCCGCGCCGCGTTTTGCTCGGCTGCGAGTACGCCCCCATCCGCCCCGAAAGCCTGCCGATTGCCGTGCAGTTTCAAGGCGCGGATCGCCGTCTGCATCAGGTCGTCGTGCCTGTGCCGCTGCCGCGTTCGGCGTCTACTCCTCCCACGCTTGCCCCATCCCAGAAGCCCGGCTTTCACCTACCGTGGGGGCATCAAACGCCGGAAGAAGATGCGGCAAAAGCCGAAGCCGAGCGGGAGCGGGCGGCACTGGCTCAGAAGATTTCGGATACTCAGCAAGCGGAGCAGCAGCGGCAGCATCGGGACTTGCAATTGCTGGGCCAGGGCGGCATCCCTAGCCAGGCGACCGAGCGGCTCCGGGAAATCGGCACCGGCGGCACGGACGGCGTTCTATTTACGAGCGATCTGTCTCCCGACGAAGCCGGGCTGCTCCGGCGCGAAGGCTACCGGGCGAGGGGACTTGTCACCGGCAGCGCCATGTACCATGTCGGCCAGGCATATGCGTCGTCTCAGGGCGACTGCGAAGTGGACGTGCTTTCCAAAGCTTACGACGCCGCGACGGCGCTTGCGGTCTCGCGCTTGGCGCAAGAAGCAAGGCTCATCGGGGCGCACGGCGTGGTCGGTGTTCGTTTATCAGTCGTGCGCCATGAATGGGCCGATAAGACCGTGGAAGTGCAGGTGATCGGAACGGCAGTGCAGGGGCCGGGGGTCGCGCCCGCCGAACCCTGGTTAAGCGATCTGTCCGGGCAGGAATGGTGGGCGCTGCACCGGGCGGGCTACGAGCCGGTGGCTTTGGTATGGGGCCACTGCACCTGGTTTATCTTGACGACGCAGCAGGACGAGTGGATCGAGCGCTCTTACAACAACCAGGAGCTGACTCACTGGAGCGCGGCGCTCGGCAAAGCGCGGACTTTGGCGATGCAGCACTTGACCGCTGAAGCGAAGCGCCGCCATGCGACGGGTATCACCGGCGTTCAGATCGCCCGGCGCATGGACGAAGTGCGGCTTTCGGGGCCGGGCGAGGACCCAGCGTATGAGCGGGAGCATCACAATTTAGTCATCTCCATCATCGGCACCGCTATCCGCCTGCGGCCTGACGCCCCGCCGGGCGTCGTGCCGACCCTCGAAGTCCTGTCCCTGCGCGACGGCACGATTTCCACGGTCGCCGCCATCGGCGCATCCGACGCCAAGATTGAATAGCCGACAAGAAAG
>CAXTRL010000164.1:0-7647 GCA_964246575.1 uncultured Armatimonadales bacterium | reverse complement strand
CCAGCGTTGGCAGGCGTGAGCGGCGGAGAGGGAGGCGGCACAAAGGCTATCGGCAGGCCCAACAAGCCAGGCGTGATGCAGATGGCGGGCGAAGGAGCAGAAGGCGGAGCAATCGCAAGAAGGCCGCCAATCAAGCCGACAGGAGAACTTAAAGGCAAGCCAACAGGAGCACCCGAAGGTATAAAGTCAGACACTCCTGCACAACAAGCACATGACATCAGGCGGCAGAATGAGGCGGCGGATGCCCTAGCCTATCATGGATACAAAGTAGAACACAAATCTCTGGTTGTCCCAAGCGACAATCTAAAACCAACGCGAGACCCGGATTATCGTATTGAAGGAAGGATATTTGATGGTTATGCTCCTGGAAAAAACACAGACCTAGATAGTGTGCGTGACTTCATTTCTAAAAAAGTCAAAAAAGGGCAAACAAATAGTTTGTTGTTGAACTTAACTGATAGCAACCTATCAGTGGACGAGATCAAAACAATGCTCACCGACCGAAAGCCTGTTTTGGGAAAGCAATACGGCCCTCTCGATCAGGTCATAGCGGTACGCCCGAAGCCTGGGACAGTCCCCACAATAGAAGGCAGTACACCTGTCTACGCGCCTGGGGACATGGACATATTTAACATCTTCCCGTAAAGTGCATGTGCAAGGCAGATAAGGAAAATTTTATGTCTTTTAACTATAGCCTAAGTATGAATAGCTTTCAACTCCCCGCAACGGCCTTCCAAACCATATCTATTTTGCCTGGTTTCGAGGCAGTAGCCGAAGACGTCGCCTTTGGGCCGGGAGTAACCGCTACCGTTTCGGCTGCCGATGAAGAGGACAAAGAGTATGTCTTAGAACATGAGGGGTTTGAGCCGACACTGGATATTCTCCTTGTAGAAGATCATAAAGGCGTAAGCGGGGAGGTCGCTACAGCGAATATTGTTCGTGCGGTTGTGGCCCTGCTCCACCATGCGAATGGTGACGCTGTATTGCGCTACAACAATGAGACGCTTCTGCTCCGCCTCCACAAAAATGATTTAGTCCTAAATACTCAGCCGGAGTTTTGGGATTGGTATCCCCAGTTGCTAAAATTGGTAACTTTACCCTACCGGATGGCGGCCTTATCTTCCAAGTAGCCACAAAGACATCGCCGATGCTGACGACCAAGAAGCCGCACGACTCGATGCCAACACCCGTGAAAAGCTGCTCAACCTCATTCCCTTCGGAGGCTCTCACGGCGGCATCGCCCACTACGCAGAAGCGGCTGGCGACTGGGCCACTTCCTTAACGATGCCGCCGGATCAGGCGGCCATGATGCGTCAGGAAGGCGGGGCAGCGCTGCACCGGGCCAACCAGTATATCGAGGACATGGCGTACAAGGACCCGGCAGGCTTTGCGGCAAACGTGCTGCCGCTGGCGGCGGTGGGACGTGCGGCGGCTTTAGGGCGGATCGGCAAGCTGGCGGACGGGGCGGAAGCGGGAGCGCGTGCGGAGGCGGCTGTGGGGAACACGGCCAAAGCGGCGCGTCTGAGCCAGCAGGCAGCGCGTTACCGGGAGGCGATCCACTTGGCGCGTGGCGGCAAAGCGGGTGCGGCGGTTCGGGACGCACAGGCGCAGGCAACAGAGAAGCTGTCGGCCAGCACGAAAGCGACGCTTGCGAAGGCCAAAGCTGCGGCAGCCAAGCGGAAGGAGCGCAAGCTGAACGAGCGGCGGATGGCGGCACCTGGAAAGCTAAAAGAGCGGTGGCGCAACCAGAGCGGCGGGAGCGGCGGCAGTCACGGGCAGCCAGCGTTGGCAGGCGTGAGCGGCGGAGAGGGAGGCGGCACAAAGGCTATCGGCAAGCCTGGCACGATGCAGATGGTAGGACAGGGAAAGCTGACTGGCAAACCCACCAGGATTAATCCAGGTGAACAACAGGATAATATTCAGGCGTTGACACGCGAGAAAGAGTCAGCTCAGACGCTGGTTGACAACGGATACAATGTTGAGCAGAACCCACCACCGCCAGGGAACGGAAAAAACCCAGATTACCGAATCGACGCAGGGAATGGCCCCGAATACTACGACAACTATGCGCCAAGTACATCAAACGTGCGGAACATCGGTGCCACGATCCAAAAGAAGGTTGCTGATCGTCAGGCAGATCGAATTGTCGCTAATCTCGACGACACCAGCGTGACTCCAGAGCAACTGCGGGCGCAACTTGTTAAATGGAATGGCCCTGAGTGCCCAGACCTTAAAGAAGTCTTGGCGATAAAGGGCGGGCAAGTTGTTCGCATATATCCTTAATGGTTCTTTAAGAAAGCATTAGTATGTCACTAGAATATCAGTTCATCGTTTCTACAGGCAGAAGCGCGTCGCATTTGCTGGAAGACATTCATCAGCGGCTCGACTTTTCCTGGAGCCAAGACCATACGTTCCTGAGCAGCGTTGGAGTGCAGGTGAGCGCCACTGCCTGCGGGCAATCTTACGGAGAGATGTTGAAGGACGGCTTCGGCTTGTGTTTTGATGTAGGTGTCCGATTCCGTCTGGCAAAAGACCCAGACGAAAGGCAAGTGGGATTGCGAATGATGCTACGAGTTGTTTTGGAAATGCTTGGACAAGAGCCAGGGCAGGCCGTACTTCTTTTCAACGATGAAACCATCTTGCTTCAACGCATTGGAGAAGGGCTAATCCTTAATTCCGATTGGCAGGGTTGGCAGAAGTCCGCGCTTGAAGTGATCACAATGCCATACCGGATGCAAAGTCTGCCATCGCCTTTACTTTAGAGGCTGCCGAGTAGCATAACTGGTACTGTAGTAATGCGTCCATAATTGAAAAGGGAACTAGCAATGAGTTATCTTATTACCCCTCCCGAGGAACCCACTTGGATCGTAGACCAAGCGAAGCTCTCGCAGGATGTACAGGTACATTGGTCGCAAGCCAAATTGGAGCAAATTGTAGACCCTGCGCGAAGTTTTACTTGCACTTGGACAATACCTTTAGAGGGATTTGAGTTGGAAGGGGCGTTACCTCGTGATGGAAAGTCAGTTGTTGTCGACGGTCGGATACAGGACTGTGCAGAGTTTGCGATCTGGTTTAGAACCCAAGTCCCTGTGGACGCGCCTTTGATCTTTTGTGACGATGCCTATAACAATGACATCGAACTGACTGCTAGAACGAGAGCCGTGGACATTGTGAACTCATTTACAGAATGATGCTCATCGTATCAAAGCCTGTTCCTGCTGGGTTCGTTCACACCTTTGGCCCAGCGGGTCAACGGAAAGTAAAAAGGGGATTTGGGAAAAGCTGCCGCTGAAGCTGCAAAACTTTTATTCTAGCCTATACAATGGATGGACCGAACTTTCTTCTAACGCGATAGGACCACTACCCATAAAGGACATCGAGTTTCTATCGGATCAAGATTGGGATCTGGCGGCCAACGACAAAGACAAACTTCCCTTTCAACTAAACCAGATTGTCACTGTGTTTAATAATGGTGCAGGTGACTTGATAGGACTTGATGTCCGGCAGGGTACGATTGAGGCCGAAGCCCATGCCCTTGTCTGGTGGCATGAAGATCTGCTCCAGCCGGATGTGAATTCGGATTTTTGGGCGCTGATGAATGCTTGGATTTCCAGTCAGGTAGAGGATGTTGACTTGGCCTAGCAATAAAAGCTTGCCTCCGCACCAAGCGCCTGCGCCAGCCGCTGCGCTTGCCCGGCCAGTACCATGATAGCGAGGCGCCTGCCAAAGTCTGGCAGAAGTTCAGAAGGACGAACCACTTGAGCTTAATAAAAGGCAATGCTCAAACTTCTCATATCACCTTAATGAAGCCTTGAGCCGTTCAATAGCATCCTGCGCCAGCGGCGAGACTGCTTCGTGCAGCGTATCCTGTTTTCAAAGACAGACCAGAGGCACGAGAACTGTCTTATCTCAGCCATTATCAACTTTTGCGGCTGCGGTGCGTTTTTTCGCTTGGACGGAGCAGAAACAAAAACCAGCGGGTATAGTAACAAAGACATGAAACTCTTGCGGCGGCTTAAACTTACACTCTCCTGCCTTCTCGCCGTCCTTCTGGTCGGCGGGACAATCCTGCCGTCGCCTGCTTTGTGGCAATGCCGCCATTCTTCCCGCCTCGTTTCTGCCGCATTTGCTGATGCGCCTTCCGCCATGCCGTGCCTGATGGACGGTTCGCCTATGAGAGGCACGATGCTTTACATGCCCTGCTGCCGCTTTGCGAAGGCAGCGGCGCACAGCAGTACGCAGGGGAAACAAGCTTTTTCGCATCCCACCTGTCACCCCACCTTGACCAGCCTTGCGGCTGTTCCTGCGCCGGGCATGGCCCGAGCAAGTCTGCGTTTTTGCCGAAGCCTTGCTGCAATGCAGGCTGTTCTCCCGATGACTGCGGCGTTCGGCGTTTCTGCCCCTAGCACGCTGTGTCTTCGGCAGCGTCCGCCGCCAACAGGCGGTTTAGCTCTTTCTGCCCCTTCCTATTCGTTCGGCCTTCGTGCTCCTCCGATTGTTTAACCCTTCCCTGCGCCTGGTCTGCCTTTGCTGACCTCGCCGCTTCTCGCCTTCACCACTTTCTTTTGCTGGTTTGTCTTTTTTCGCCTGAGCAGGGTCACCTGAGTCCGTGGCTGCTCGGCGGCATGTTCTTCCTAATTTAGGAGTCAGTTTATGACCAAAATATCGATCCGTGCCGGGCATTCGCCGGCAGCGCTGCACGCCCTGGGCCTGTCTTCAATTTTCGGCCTTGCTTTCATGGGCAGCGCTGCCGCAGGCCTTGCGTCACCTTTCACGGCAGGTGTCGGCGTCCCCAAAGTCGTGACGGCCAGCGAACTGGCCGTCGCTCAAAAAATGGAAACACCAAGCCAGGCGTCGCTGGATGGGACAACACTCACGTTTCGGCAGAGCATGGTCCGCCTTGTCGCGGTGACCGGCCCAGACAATGACATGCTCTCGTACCGCATTGACGGCAAGCGCAATCCGACGCTCGTTGTTTCCCCAGGCGCGACAATCAAGATGCTGTTTGTCAACACGGACGACGACATGAAGCACAACGTCCGTTTCGGCGCGGCGCTGAAGTTTTATCCGAACGTGATGATTTCCTACCTGAAAACGTCCGTAGGGACACTTGAACTGGCTCACAAGTCCGGAACCGCTTTTTACGGCGAGGAGCTGACGCTGCGTGCGCCCACTTCTCCTGGGACGTTCGCCTACCTTTGCACCGTGCGCGGTCATGCCCAGGGCGGCATGGTCGGAAAGGTGGTGGTTCGATGAGTAACCCCCTGACATCAGCCACGTTTATGTTTGCAATGTTTTTGCTGTCGGGATTGGCAGCGGTGCCTGCACCGGCTCAAGACAGCTCCATGACAGATATGCCTGGAATGAGTATGCCTGGAATGAGTACGCCAAGCACGAAGCCGCCTGCAGCAACGGCGCCGAGTACGGGCGGCATGGCGGGCATGAGCGGCATGGCGGGCATGTCTTCATCGGTAGACTTGAACGATCCCATGTCGCAGGAAGCTTCGGGAACCGCGTGGCTTCCCTCGTCCACGCCGATGTACGGCAAAATGTTCCTGCTTAAAGGCAACATGCTGATGCTGCACGGGGCTGCCATGCCGCGCTACACTGATATCGGCTCGGAGCGCGGGGACCGCCGCTTTGACGCGCCCAACTGGGGCATGGCGATGTTCAGCCATGCGCTCACGTCCTCTTCGCAGCTTGGCTTGCGGGCGATGCTGAGTCTCGACCCGATTACTGAGGGCGGCTACGGCTACCCGCTCCTGTTCCAAACGGGCGAAACCTGGCACCATCAGCCGCTCCATGACCGCCAGCACCCGCACAACTTCCAAAGCGAGCTGGCGGCGACTTATTCGCGCTTGATCGGCGGCGGCAGATCGGCATATTTGTATTTAGCCGATCCCGGCGAGCCGGCGCTTGGCCCGCCGACCTACATGCATCGCCTGCTGGCGTATGACCTCGCCGATGCTCCTATCGGACACCACTGGCAGGATGCGACCCATATTCAGTTCGGCGTAGCGACCACGGGCGTCAATTTCGGCAGCCGCGTCAAAGTGGAAGCCAGTGACTTCACAGGGCGTGAGCCTGACGAAAACCGCTGGTCTTTCCAAAAAGCCCGCTTTGACAGTTACAGCTCGCGCGTGTCGTTTAACCCGGACGCGAGCAATGCGTTTCAAGTCTCCTACGGCTTCATCAAGAATGCTGAGGGAGACGGCGCGGACCAGCACCGCACGACAGCGTCCTGGCTTTACAACAAGCCGCTGGGGGACGATGCAAACTTCACGACCGCACTGGTCTGGGGCCAAAACAACTTGAACACCGAAGGCAAAACAAACTCGTACCTCGCCGAAGCCGATTATCAGCGCGGGCGGGACACGTTCTTCAGCCGCATTGAGAACATCCAAAAGTCGGGACATGAGCTTGTCCTGCCGGAAGAAGCCCTGCAAGGCCGTAAGTTCACGCTGGGGGCGTACACAGCGGGCTATGTGCGCGACTTAACCCACGGCACGGGCATTGACACGGGCCTCGGCTTTGCCGTCACTGCTGACCAGCATCCGTCGGCCCTCAGCGCCGACTACGGCAGCGGCACACCGCTGTCATTTCAAGTCTACCTGCGCTTTCGCCCGTCCCGCATGAAAAACATGAGCATGACAAAGATGGCGACGGACAACACCGCCCCTGCGCCTGCCGCTGCAAGCGCAGTTGTTGAAATCAAGGCGTTTATTTCGCCCAGTCCGCCTAAAGCACAGCAGCAAAATCTGCTGACGCTCACAGTGACAGGTTCTGATGGAAAGCCGCTTACCGGCGCTCAATTGAAAGCCGCAGTCGCGATGACTTCAATGGACATGGGCACGACGTTTCCTGCGATCCAGGAAATCGGCGGCGGCAAGTATCAAGGAAGCGTTTCTTTCGCCATGGCGGGGATTTGGCGCGTCTCCGTGACAGTCACGGCACCAGGCGGGAAGGCAACAACAAAGACTTTGGAGTACGCTGTTTCCCCCTGAAAAACTGTATAGAAGATCTGTCAGGCGACTGAAGTCGCAGCAACAAAGGCACAAAGTGCGCCTTCGCGGACTGATACAGAACTTCTGCTCTGAACCTGCACAGGCAGGTTTCGTGCCATTGTTGCTGCGGTTTTAACCGCCCGTTCTCACAGTCGACACAGTTTCTTAGATCCAAAGGTTCATTTGAGCTTCAGAAGTTCATTGACATGATGCAGGTGGGCCGCGGTACGACAGCGGCCAGCGACGGGCCGATGTTGATGCAGCACAGGCGCGGCGCTTGTACCGCATCCCGGCTTCGGGCAAGCGGAACGCCGTGCGCTTGATGAGGCACTGCCGGTCCGAAAATAGGGCTTGCAAAATGCAGCGCTTTGGGGTAAAATACCGCAGCACAAGGAAATCGTGGTGCGTGTAAGCCTCCATAGCTCAGCTGGTTAGAGCACCTGACTCTTAATCAGGGTGTCCGGGGTTCGAGTCCCTGTGGGGGCAGTCTGCAAACCTTTGGTCGCACAAAGACCAGGATTTTGCTGCTGGGAAAACAAGAAGCGCCGTTCCGACTAATGGAGCGGCGCTTTTGTTTGTGGAGCCTTGAAAAACATAGTCCAGAAGAACGCGGTTACGGCTGGGAAGGAACCTGCGTCCAATT
>CAXTRL010000163.1:0-7658 GCA_964246575.1 uncultured Armatimonadales bacterium | reverse complement strand
GATGCGGGCGTCTCGCTGGTGCGCTGCCAGGATGTTTTATCCCAGCAGCAGACCAACCCAAAGTTCAAGCGGATGATCATTGACGTCCAGCGCGAAGTGGAAGCGGGAAACACGCTGTCCAAAAGCCTGGCGAAGTATCCGGGGACGTTCTCGAACCTCTTTATCGGTCTGGTCCGTGCCGGAGAAGTCGGCGGCGTTTTGGAAGAAACCTTGCAGCGGCTGTCTACGTTTTTGGAAAAAGACGTGGAAATGAAGCGCAAGATCAAGTCAGCCATGACCTACCCGACCATTGTTGTGGTCGCGGCCACGATCATCGTTGTCGGCCTTTGTACGTTTATCGTGCCGACGTTCCTGAACTTGTTTGAGACGATGCTGCCGCATGGCCGCGCCGATTTCCCGGCTCTGACGCTGGGGCTGGTGGCTGTGTCCGACTTCTTCCTGCACAAGGGGTACCTCGCGCTGGCGATCTTCTTTGCCGTGCGGTTTGCGTTCGGCGCGTTTATCAAGACAAACTTCGGCGCACATGTTTGGGACAAGGCCAAGCTGAAAATGCCGGTGTTCGGCAAGCTGAACCACAAAGTCGCCCTGGCCCGCTTTTCGCGGACGCTGGGTACACTCTTGACTTCGGGCGTCCCGATTTTGCAGGCATTAGAGACGGTCTCGGGAACGGTCGCAAACGTCGTCATTGCCGACGCGATTTTGGAAGCCCGCGCCCGCATCCGTGAAGGCGACCGGATCGGCGACCCGCTGGTCAAATCCAAGCTGTTCCCGCCGATGGTCGTGCAGATGATCTCTATCGGCGAGGAGTCCGGCTCGCTGGACGCCATGCTGTCCAAGATCGCCGATTTCTACGAAGATGAAGTGGACGCCGCACTGGCGGCGCTGGCTGTGGCGATTGAGCCGATTCTGATCTGCTTCCTGGGCGTTGCGGTTCTTTTGATCATTCTCGGCATGTTTATGCCGATGATTGTTTTGATCCAGTCGCTGTCGGGTGGCGACGGTACGGAAAAGGGCGCAGGCGAATAAGCGCCGTGTCGCTGGTTTGGATCTGGCTCGGGGTGGCGGGGCTGTACGGCCTCGCCATCGGCTCTTTTTTGAACGTCGTCATCTGGCGGCTGCCGCGCGGCCAGGGCGTCAACGCGCCGACCTGGTCGTACTGCCCAAGCTGCCAGCATCGGCTCGGCGGCTTGGATCTATTTCCTGTCTTTTCCTATCTGCTATTAGGCGCGAAGTGCCGCTACTGCAAGCAGCCGATTTCGGCACGTTACCCCGGCGTCGAGCTTCTCACGGGTGTGCTGTTCGCCCTGGTCGCCTGGTACGAATATCAAGCTGGGGCGCACTGGTACGACGCCGTCTTTTTCTGCCTGTTTGCCGCCATTCTCCTTTGCGTTTTCTTGATTGACTTAGAGCATTTCATTATTCCCGACAGCCTCAGCGTGTTGATGGTCGTGCTGGGGCTAATTCACGGCGCGATTGCCGGCACTTTTCTGTCTTCCGTCGCCGGCTTGTTCGGGTACGCCGCTGTTATTTATTTGATTGGCCTGCTTTCCTACGTTTACTTGGTTTCCGTTCTTGACAAGCGCCTGCCCCTCGGCACTGCGGCGGGGACGTACCTGCGGGAGAATGCCGACGACTGGGCGTATGTTTCGGTCTACTACGCCGGGACTGTCATCCCGCCGCTGCGCCGGTACGCCGAAACGCGCTGGGGGGCGGAGCCGCCGCTGGAAGGGTTTACATCGGAAGAAATTGAAGCCGATGAAGACGCCGGGGGTATGGGCGGAGGCGACGGCAAGCTGGCGGCGGCGATTGGAGCGAACCTCGGCTTGTCGCTGGCGCTCGGCTCTCTCGGCTTTGCCATCTTTTTAGGCGCGTTTGCCGGGCTGATTGTCATTGCCCGGCAGCGGCGGCGCTTGGGGGAGCGTGTCCCCATCCCGTTTGGTCCGGCGATGGCGGCTGGGGCGCTGCTGGCCTTGTTTTACGGCCATGCACTGGCGTCGTGGTATGTCGGCGCGTTTTGGCCCGCCCCGGTGCCGCCGTCTGCCGCTTCTGCGCCGCCGGCCCCTGCAAAAAATACTTTGTAATTATTTTCAAAAACCTGGGAACATTCCGGGGAAACTGACCGTCAAGCAACAGTTACAATTGCAAACCGCCGGCGTGAGTAGTGGAAGACTGCCCGCTGCGGGAGGCGTCTTTCCAATAAAAGACGCCCAATCTGCCGATTTTGTTCCATTTCCGTACCGTGTTTTATACAGGAGTCTCACATGGCACCCTCGCGCCGCGCTGCCCGTCACGCTTTTACCTTGATTGAACTGCTCGTCGTCATTGCGATAATCGCCATCCTCACGGCGATCCTGCTGCCGGTCTTTGCATCGGTCCGCGAGAATGCACGTCAAAGCACGTCCATTTCCAACATGAAGGACATCCAGCAGAAGATGGAACAGTTCAAGCTGGACAACCACCGCTACCCGGACGTTCTGTTTGGTTATGCTTACCCCGGCACCACAATGAAGAGCGCTTTGGGACAGGCTCAAAGCGATCATCAAAACGATCTGAAAAACAATGTAACCGACCCTGCTGTACTCGCGTCGCACAACCCCGCTATATATTTCCCCGGCCTGTATCCCGCGTATATTAAAGATGTGGAAGAGTTTACCGACCCGAACAATACCGTTAACAGCAGTGACGCAGGCAAGTATACCGGGCAGCTTTCAACAAACATCATTGCTCCTTGCAACGCAATAAACGACGAGGCACTTACTGGTGCTAATTCTTCCACCTGTACTGGAGCCGCGCCTGGCAGTGTGGCAACAACGAACCGCAATTTTTATCTCGCCGATGCTTACGACAGCAGCCCCATTGTGACCGGAACTAATCAAGTCAGCACGACTTCCGTTGTGCGTTATCAATTAGCGCGGGAAGCGACCTTTGTGAGCAGTGCGAACAATACAACCGCCGACGCGAGTTATAATTACCAGCTTCGCTGGCAGAACCCGCCCGCAGAAGCAGTGATCACTGCGACGACATACCATGTTAAGAACGCCGACAAAGTGCTAATGATGTTTGAAAGCGGTGCGGTTAAGAAAGTCACTGGCCACGATTTCGCAACCCTAGATGGTGCCAACGCAAACCCGGCATTTTGGCAAGTTGCTAATGTTAATTATCCAGCTAACCTCAAGCCGTAGTAAAGAAGCGTGGGATTTCAATCCCACGCACATTGTCAAAAAGGTTTTTTCGTGCAGTCAATGACAGAGAGCCAAATTCAAAGCGGAAGGCGGCAGCGGGCGCAGCATGGCGTTTCGCTGATTGAAGTCCTGGTCGTCTTGGTCATTTTGGTCACGGGCATCCTGACCATCATTCGCCTGTTCCCCAGCGGCTTCTTTTCCATTCAAAGCACCGGCAACGCGGCGCTTGCCAACAGCCTCGGCGGCGCAGCGATCAACTTAGGCCAGCAGAACGCGCAAAGCCTGCCGGAAGCAATCCTGACGGATGATCTGAACCCGGTGGCTTACAGTGACAACTTAGGCAATGCGATGGACCCAGCCATTGCTGCGGCTTACTCAAATTATGACCCGGATGATCCCAACAATTTAGAAAACGCGCGGGTCGTCACCAATGAGACCGTCTCCGTGCCGACTGCCGTGAACGGGCAGTCCGTGTATGTCGTCAAGTACGGCCCGGTTCTGATGCCGAAAGACCCCGGCAGCGATGTGACGCTGCTTCCGAGCTACTTCACGGTCAACAGTCCGAATTGGTCACCTTTATCCGGCAATTCGGCCCCGGCAACAATCGCGCAAGTGGGAACTCCACCGCCGGTAGATACTCCCCAGGATACCCTGGTTCCCGGACGGGAGCAGTTTATGGTAGATCTGGCAAAACAGAGAATTGCTGTGCCATATGCACCGTATACGCCGACTTCGGACGGGGCTACGTTCACTTTACCGAATGGACAGAGTGTTCGTACCGCCGTGTCTTACAGCCAAAAAATGGTGCTGACAGTCAGCTATTTCAACTCTACCTCTCAAACCTATGGCACGTTCACGCGCTACTTGAATGTGCTGCCGGCCACGCCGCGCGATAGCGCCAACCCGTTCGCGCCCTTTGATGCTGCCGGCCAAACGCAGTCACAAGCCTACATACCGGATACATACACCTCGTCCGGCAATTATCAAGGGGGCTGGTTTGATCCGACAGCCCAGTATCAAGACTCATCTGCGGGGACTGCCGGAACAAGCCCGACGAACGGCACGATCCAGTGGCTCAGCGCCACTTTGTACCGGCCTTACACTGGAGTATTGACGACACACAGTTACAGCGACGTAGTGAGCGTGACCAACTATGACCCAATTCAAGATGATCCGTACCAATTTGATTTGACTGCTGCGAACTTTGCCAATGCCAACCCCGGCGCAATCGGCTTTAACCCGAAGGCGGCAAGCGGTTCGGGGGCGCAGGCGCGGAAGGCGCAGATTTCGTACATCGTTTCCTCATGGAGCATTCTGCGGGAAGACCATGATATTCCGGCACTGACCGGCAGTAGTACGTTTGCGGTCCGCACCACAGTTCCGAACCTGCTGCTGGCGGGATCGGCGAACCCGGACAACTCCATTAACCCCGGCATTGCCGGCAGCAACGCCAGCATGGTCATTATGGACCTGGACACCGGCGGCATCATCGCCCCGCTGCCTTCGACTTCGTCGAACTATGACCCGACAAACCTAGACAAGCCGATCAACAATGAGGACTTAAACGGCACGTCGACCGACCCGACCGTGATCAACGTCAGCTACTCGCTGGGCCGCTTAACTTTTGGGTCTCAGGTCTTTGGAGATGGCAAGGCGCATCGGATTCGCATCTTCTATACGGCGGACTTGAACTGGACGGTGGCGGTGCAGAAAGCGTCGGCTTATTTCCGGGAAGCGGTGACGACCCCCATGGCAGGGACAGCGACCGGCACGACGCCGCTGGCCGCCGACCAGTTTGCGGTGGACAGCGCAAATGCGGTTGTGTACTTCGCCCGCTGCAACGCGAACAAGACCGTGGAAATTGACGGCACTTACACGACCAGCGGAGCGAACTCAACCACGCAGGGGTTCTCGGAAACCATTGCAGTCAGTCCCGTTTTAAGCAGCGTCGGCGACAGCAATGTGAGTGTCAATCTCACCGACGGCACGAAAGTCAACCAGCCGGTGCCGTCTGGGGCCACGAACCTGAAAATCACGGCAGTGCGCGGCCTGTCCGCCCGGTCGGTTGTTGCTTGGAAAGAGCGCAACGTCTACAAAGTGCATACCGTGGATACCATTCTGAACCGGACGCCATAGACACTGCCAGGCCGATCCAAAAGCGAACATGAACAACCGAGACCGTTCCCAATCCAATATCCCGCCGTGCCGAACGGCGGCGCAGGCGTTCACGCTGATTGAAATCCTCATCGTGATCGCGCTGACCGCCGTCTTGTTCGCCCTGCTGCTCGTGCCGCTGGTCAGCGCCCTGCGCTACACCCAGCAGGCGCAGCTTGTCACGGCGGCGCAGGACGCCGCCCGAAGCACTGAAGAGCGGATTTCGCGGGAGCTGAGCAGCGCGGTCTTTGTGTTCGACGGTACCAGCCACCCGTTCCAGACGGCAAGCCCAATTGCCGCCGGTGATGATCGCTACACAAACTTTTTAGACTTGCAGATTCTCAGCAGCACGGGGACTTCTGTGGTCGCCCACGCCTACAACGCCAAGATTGACTTCGTGCTGCCAAAGGCAAACGCCGGCACTGTGACTGATCCAACAACACAGCAGTCAATAAATTATGTTGCATCGCAGAACGGCTCCGCGATTGTCAGCAATCCATCCCTTGTCTTCCCGCTGGCGGCAGGCGCGAACATGATCCGGTATTTTATCGGCCTCAAAAATCCAGCGCAGCAATTTGGAAATCCTGCTGTTTACTCTTATAATAACACGCGCGAAGGCAAGTCGATTGGGAGCGACGACAACACCTACGTTCTTTACCGTGCCGAGTTCCAACCGTACCAGATTACCAGCCCCACACAGCCGAACACGAATCTGTTCGCCACGCGCACTAACGGCAGCGGCGTGTCTATTCCTGAGCTGGACGACCCGGATTTCTTCCGCTATGTGACCGGAAGTGACGTGGACTGGCTTGATGACCAGCACCGATCATATAACACAGTTGACTCAACTGGGCAGCTTGTCAAAGACCACAACATGCGCGTTGACAAGTGGTTCCAGATTTCCAAGCCGGTCATCCCCGGCCCGGACGTGGACTTGATCTTGCTGCCGCACAACGCCGACAATACCCTGGCGTATGATGCGGGAACACCCATCACTGCTAATCCCGGCACCTGCACCGCGACAAGCTGCCCGGCTGTCGCACATTCCGGCATCGCGCATGACCCGGTAGGTGGTGGTTATTATCCGATTGTCAACACAAGCTGCACGTTCCGCCCGGCGACAATCAGCGGGAACGCGACACCAGGGACGACGGCGGATTACAACAGCCAGGGCGTGGCGGCGGCGGACCAAAGCGGGTTTACCTATATCCCGACCGTCTACACGGCGACAAGCCAGTCCTGGTCGCTGCCGTACCATGTCAGTGTGTATCCCGGCAACTACGACCCTGCGAATTCCGCGCTGAACATGTACTACGACACCGAGCAGTTCGCCGCCGGTCAGACTCCTGTGATGCCGCCTGCGCCGTCGGGCGCTAGTGCAATATCTGTTAATCCCGGTGACATTTTAGAATATCTGCACGCCAGCACAGACACGACGGCGCAAGGCAAGCTGGTTTACAATGTCACGCAGGGTTATCCGGTCACGGTAAGCACGGGTGGCGGAATGGGAACCGCTTACACGCTTGGTGGAACAAACTTCGTGCCGATGACGATCAACCCGGACACCGGCACAATCACGTTTTCCGCGCCATACTTACCGAATGGCCCGTATGACCGGCTTACCCGGCAGAAGATGTATGACGTGCTGGCACCAGGGGCGTCTGCGAATACGATTGACACAACGCCCGGCATCACGGCGGACGGCACGGTTGACTTGACCCTGCCGGCTACTTTCCCGGCGGCGCTGACTGACTCGCCGCTGCAAGGGGTTCACACACTGACCCAAGCTGGCGGCCCGGCAGTAACTGGGGACTTGAACGCCCATATCGTTCCCGGCAGTGTCCGCGTCACGGGGCCGGACCAGACGCCTGGGCCGAACAACGGCCAGCCTATTACCTATACCGAGATCAAATCGTCTCTGGCCGGGGAAGTCGGCGACAACCAGTTTTATGTGGACTACGGCATTAGCGTTCTGCACCTCAAGACAGGCGCGACCGGGCCGATTGGCGTTATCTATGACTACCAAGCGAATATGTCCCTGACAACGCCTCTGCCGACGCCGCTGCCGAGTACATTCGTGCCGCCCATTTTGACGCTCGATCCTGACTACACGCCTTACCTGCCGTATCTGCCGATGCAGGTCACGGTGGATTACCAGACACGGGACTTGATTGACGTTTCCATCGGCGTCCGCATCTATGATGTCACCAACAACCGGGCGCAGGTGATCCCGGCGGAAACCAAAATTAAGATCGGTAACAGTAACCGATAAAGAGGCCCCCACCCCTAGCCCCTCCCCCGCGACGGGAGAGGGTAACAAGA
>CAXTRL010000162.1:0-7674 GCA_964246575.1 uncultured Armatimonadales bacterium | reverse complement strand
TAAATCTTCCATTCCAGCGCCACGCTCCACAGCGGGCTATCTAGCACGTTGCAGCTTTGCACCAAGTCTTGCAGCAGCAGCAGGTTGAGGAAAACCATTTTCGGGGACGGCAATGGTCCGTGAGCAACTCCGTGAGCGACCGTAATGGCGAGGCCAAAAGCAATTGCCGCGTAAAGAGGAGGCAGTATCCGCCGGGCACGGCTCTTGTAGAAGGTTTGCCACCCGCCGCGCAGCGACCGGGAACGGGCCACCGGCAGCATCAGGCAAGCGCCGGACAAGACGATGAACACATCCACCGCCAGGTGGCCGTAAAGAAGCCAGTTTGTGGCAAGGCCCCGAAGGCCGGGAAGGGCAGTCTCCGTGTAGGATCGCCACAGGTGATGTGCGACTACGAACAAGGCAGCCAGGCCGCGTACCCCATCTAAATAGTCAAGGCGGGGCTTGGCGGATTGGGCCGCGTCGCTTGTTCTGGGGAGAGTTGTTGACATACGGTAATCTGTGCAAAAATCGTGCCAACTGCCCCCGAAATTTACGGGGCGGGGCTTTCAATCGCGGCGGCTTCAGCCTCTCGCTCGTGTTTTGGCCCCATCGTGCCGGGTTTGGACATGAAGGGGCGCTCAAAAATGAGGTGGAAGCCATACGCAAGGCCCAGAGTCACGGCGATGTCAAGCACGCAGACAATTAGGGGGAAACGCAGGTGCAGGCGGTCGGCAAGAAGAACCTGAAGCCGGTAAACGATCAAGCTGTGAATGAGATACAAGCTGTAGCCGAATGTCCCGACAAAGACCAGCGGCTTCCAGGAAAGCAGCGCCAGCGGAAAACTAGGTTCCTTGCCAGCGGCTTTCCAGCCCAGCCAGATCAGCGCCAGCGCCGTGACAGCGCCCACGGCAGCGTCAATAATCGGCAAATGCCGGACGTACAGGGCATCCCCGGCTGCGGTAATCGGCCACTTGCACAGCAGCAGCGCAAGGCAAGCAGCCGCCCCCCAAAACAATGCGGGAAGGAGCTTAGGAGAACGCGGCGGAGCGGGCCGGACGGCGAAGTCCGTGGCCGCCATGCCCATGCCGAACAAAAACACGTACCAGGGACAGGAATGCTCCAGGAAAAGTGACGGGTACACAACGGTCAAAAGGCCCAGCAGGCCGTAGCCGATGCCAGCGCTCGCCAGAAGCACCGCCGGTGATCCGAAGCGCAGCCAGAGCCAGACAAGCAGCGGGAACAGAAAGTAAATCTTCCATTCCAGCGCCACGCTCCACAGCGCTCCGTCCAGCACATTGAGCCTCGGCAGCAAGTCTTGCAGCAGCAGCAGGTTTGCCGGCAGCGTGTAGGGCGGCAGCGCCGTGCCCTTGAAAGCCATGAGGGCATAAGCCAGCGCGACAGTCGCCCAAAACGGCGGCAGAATCCGCCAGGCCCGGCGCAGGTAAAATTGCCCTGCGCCTCGGAAAGACCGCGACCGGGCGACGGGCAGCATCAAGCAGGCCCCGGACAGCACAATAAACACATCCACCCAAAGATGACCGTAAAGAAGCCCGTTTGTCAGAACGCCGGTGACTCCGGGCAGCGCATGGAGCGAATAACTTCCCCGCAGGTGATGGATGACAACGAACAGGGCCGCCATGCCGCGCAGCCCGTCCAGATAATCCAGGCGATGCTCGGAACGGCTTGAAGCTGGAGCTAACAATGCAGGCGGTTTCACAAACAAGTTCTTGTGCAATAATCATGCCAAGACACAGCGGCTTTAAGCGGCGACGGCCTCACGCGAGGCGCTAAGTTCGTAGTCGTCGTGCCAGAGCAGGCGCAGCTTGTTGGAGCCGTTCAAGGCGGCGACTTTGTAGCACTCAGCCAGCGTCGGGTAATTGAAGACGTTGTTGATGAAGTAGTCTACGGTGCCGCCAAACGTCATCACGGCTTGGCCAATGTGGATCAGCTCGGTCGCGCCGGTGCCAATGGCATGGACGCCTAAAATCTGCCGCGTTTCTTCGTGGATCAACAGCTTCAGCATCCCGACTTCATCGCCGAGAAGCTGGCCCCGCGCGATTTCCCGGTACTGGGCGACGCCCGCTTCGTAGGGAATGCCGTCGGCAGTGAGCTGGCTTTCGGTCTTGCCGACCATGCTGATTTCGGGAATGGCGTAAATGCCGAGCGGGAACAGTTCGGGGATGGACGTTGTCGGCTCGCCGTAGATGTGACACGATGCCCGGCGGCCCTGCTCCATCGAGGTAGATGCAAGCGCCGGAAAGCCGACCACGTCCCCGACCGCGTAAACATGCGGCACTTCGGTCTGGTAATTCTCGTTGACTTTCAGCCGCCCCCGATTGTCCGGGACAATGCCGACGTTTTCGAGGCCCAGCGTGCCGGTCGTGCCTTGCCGCCCGATGCAGTACAGCAGCGTGTCCGCCCGCAGATGTTTCCCCGACTGCAAAGTCGCCTGCACCAGCCCATCAGGCTGGACTTGAATGTCGTCTACCCGTTCGCCGAGGCGCAGGGTAACGCCCATCGCCCGCATCCGGTACTGCAAGGCTTCGGAAATTTCCGAGTCTACAAAGTCCAGCAGTGTCGGGCGGGCTTCCGTCAAAATCACCCGGACGCCCAGCGTCGCCATCATGCAGGCGTATTCGGTGCCGATAACGCCGCCGCCGACAATGATCATGCTTTTGGGCAGGTGCGACAATTCCAGCAGGCTGTCGCTGTCCAGAACGTGCGTGTTATCGAACGGCACGCTTGGCGGCCGCGCAGGCACGGTTCCGGTGGCGATAATGACATGGTCCGCTTCCAGCATCTCGGTTGAGTTCTGCCGGGTGATGCTGAGGGTGTGCGGGTCCACAAACTTGGCTTCGCCGCAGAGGATTTCCACTTCATTGCGGACCATATGCTCCCGAATAACTTCCATTTCGGTGCGGATGACCTGCTGGCCGCGTGCGATCAAATCTTCAATCGTGATTTCCGGCTTGCTGCGCCCACCGCCACCGCCGTCGCGGTCTCCGTAGAACCCGCGCTGCTGGATGCCTGAAAGGTGCAGGACCGCTTCGCGCAGGGCTTTCGAGGGAATGGTGCCGGTGTGCGTACACGCGCCTCCTAGAATGCGGTTGCGCTCAATCAGCGCCACCTGCTTGCCGAGCTTGGCGGCCTGGATGGCCGCTTTTTGTCCTGCCGGCCCGCTGCCGATGACGACCATATCCACATGTTTCATGCCGGCTCCTGTGTGCGTTGGAATTTGCGCGGTGCGCGTCTGCGCGGGATTATCCGAATTGTTCTCGGCGGTATCTATTAATCGAAGAGTCATAGTATCCCTATCCTCGGAAGAATACGGGGGGAACTAAAGAGCCAGCGAAAGCGCGAGACACAAAAAAAACTTCTTCCACACTCGCAGCGCCGCCGCGAACCGGAAGAAGCGTCTTTGCCTCAGCCCTAATCAAGATAACGCCTGTATCATATCTCATTTCCCGCCCGCTTGTCAAGAAACCCAAAACGTAGGGGCAGGGCTTGCCCCTGCCCTCTTTTTTGCCTCTGCCCTCTTGTCATTTTTCCTATGTTCCTGTATAATATATTTAAGCCTCATCGCCATCTTACGGAAAGACAACCCCGCTATGACCGAGCTTATCTGGGACGGCAAGTACGACAAAGCCACCGGCAAGAAGTGCGCCCCGCCCCGCATTGTCCTTCCATTTCAGAATGTCGAAACCGTTAATGAGTCCGCCGCTGACCGTCACCGCACTTTGGATATGTTCGCGTCCGGCAAGCCTGCCGAATGGCGCAACCGCTTGATTTGGGGCGACAAAAAGTATGTCCTGCCGTCGCTCCTGCCGGAGTTTGCGGGCAAAGTCAACCTGATTTACATTGATCCGCCGTTTGACACCGGCGCAAACTTCTCGTATCTGGCAACGATCCCTGACGCGCCCTCGCAAGCCCTCGCAAGCCCTCGCAAGCCCTCGCAAGCCAAAGACCGTAACCTCCCCAAACGGGGACGATGACGACGACCTCAGCGACACAGACACCCCCGTTCCGGGAGTTTCCGGCCTTTCTTTCGTGAAAGAACCCTCTGTGATTGAACAGAAGGCGTACCGGGATACCTGGGGCAAAGGGCTGGACTCCTACCTTAAATGGATGTATGAGACCGTCGTCCTCCTTCGTGAACTCCTCGCCGACGACGGCAGTATTTATATCCATTTAGGCGAGAAAGTAAGTTCTGCTGTCCATACCATGTTGAACGAGGTCTTTGGTGAAGATCATTTTGTAAACGAAATTATTTGGAAGAGATCTGATGCTCATGCGGATGCAACAGCATATGGACGCATTCACGATACCATCTACTTTTATACTCGTAGTGAGAAAAGAACATGGAACCAGCAGCATGTTCCATACACAGAAGATTATATTAAAAATCAATACCGCTATGTTGATGACAAAGGGAAGAGGTACTTGTCAAGAAGTTTGTCAGCGTCTGGTTTATCTGGAGGTGGCTACACCTATGTATGGAAAGGGCTAACTCGCTTATGGAGATGCCCTAAATCAACTATGGATAGGTATGAAGCAGAAGATAGACTCACCTATACAGGAAAAGGACTTGTGCGCTACAAGCAGTATCTTGATGAAATGCCTGGGCTTCCAGTTCAATCCATCTGGGATAGCTTTCCGAAAATTCATCACTTAGCCCATGAGCGTGTTGAATATCCAACTCAAAAGCCCGAAGCTCTCTTAGAACGTATTATCAAAACCTCCTCTAATCCCGGCGATCTTGTTTTAGACTGCTTCTGCGGTTCCGGCACAACCGCCGCCGTAGCCGAAAAATTAGGCCGCCGCTGGATCACCTGCGATTTGGGCCGCTTCGCCATCCACACCGCCCGCAAGCGCTTCCTTGCCATTGACAACGTCAAACCCTTTGTCGTGCAAAATCTCGGCAAGTACGAGCGGCAGCAGTGGCAGCAGGCGGAGTTCGGCGACAATGCCGTGGCACTGACCCAAGCCTACCGCGAGTTTATCCTCAGTCTCTATGGCGCAAAACCGATTCACAGCTACGTCTGGCTGCACGGCGTCAAGCACGGCCACATGGTCCATGTCGGCGGGGTAGACGCTCCTATCAGTGTCGGCGACGTGGCGCAGGCCGTGGCGGAGTTTAAGCGCAGCCGAGGAACCGGCGAAAACGCCCCGACGCAGAACCGGGTGGACATTCTCGGCTGGGATTTTGCATTTGAGCTGAATGAAGTCAGCAAGCAGCAGGCGGCGCAGGCAGGCGTGGAAGTCAAGTTTGTGCGGATTCCTCGTGAAGTGCTGGAAAAGAAAGCCGTGGAACAGGGCGACATCAAGTTCTTTGAGCTGGCTGCGCTTTCGGTAAACGTGCAGTCAAGCGGCAAAGGCGTCGTGCTGACGCTCCAAGATTTTGTCATTCCATTAGATGACGTGCCGCAGGAAATCCAAGCGGCAATCACCCACTGGGAGCAGTGGATAGACTACTGGGCCGTAGACTGGGACAACAAAGGCGACACGTTCCATAACCAGTGGCAGTCGTACAGAACGCGCAAAGACAAGACTCTCCAAAAAGTCATCGCCTCGCCGCCCGGCACTTACCCGCAACCCGGCGAATACAAAGTCGTCGTCAAGGTCATAGACATACTCGGCAACGACACGACAAAGACCTTGAAAGTGGTGGTGAAGTAAAAGTGCTGGTAAAATAGAAGGCATGACCTTCTATCACGTTTACGCTGACGAGAGCCGCCAGCAGGCGCATCTTTTCATGCTCTACGGACTCCTGCTGGTCCCCAGAGGGGAAGCCGAAAAAGAACTCCGGGAACAATGCGTCCGGCTGCGTGAGCGACACCGGTGGGGAACAGGTGAGTTCAAATGGGAGAAAGTTTCTCAGGCCAAACTGCAAGTTTACAAGGAGTTCGTGGATATTTTCTTTGCTCACACGCCCTGCGAGTTTCGCTGCCTTGTAGTGGAAAAAAGCAGGATTAACCTAAATGCTTATCATCAAGGCGACCACGAAACGGCATTCTACGAGTTTTACTTCCAGGCGATCTCACGAAACCTGAAGATGGAGAACGAGTATGTGATCTTTACGGATAGCCGCCAGAACCGACAATCTAACCGATTGACGGACATGAAATCAAGGTAGTGTCCTAATTTAAGTTGTCGTGTTATACTGTCTGCATGGTAACTCAAACAGTTTCGTGCTATCACTGCGGCAGCGTTGACCTGATCCGCTTCGGCTCTCAGAACGGCAGGCAGCGCTACAAGTGCCACGGGTGCGGCAAGACCAGCCGCGAGAACAAGGGCAGCAATGCCTACCCCGAAGAACGCAAAGCCGAAATCCTAGCCGCCTACCACGAGCGCGGCTCGATGCGGGCCATGACGCGCATCTTCGGCGTCAACCGCAACACGGTTCTAGCGTGGCTTAAAAGATAATAATCAAAAAGCCGCGAACTTGCCGCCCTTGAAGAAGACACTGGCGAAAGCCAAACGCTCGGACGTGCTTGAACTCGATGAGATGTGGTCTTTTGTGTGCCGTCGCAAGAACAAGCGCTGGGTTTGGCTGGCCCAGTGCCGCAGAACCCGTCAGATCGTCGCTTACGCCATCGGCGATAGAAGCGAAGCCACTTGCCGCATTTTGTGGGGCCGCATTCCTAAACGGTACAAAAAGTGCTTGTGTTACACGGACTTCTGGGCTGCGTATGCCCAGGTGCTGCCAGCAGAGCAGCACTGCGCTACGGGCAAAGGCGCAGGACAGACCTGCCACATTGAGCGGTTCAACAACATCTTGCGCCAGCGGCTAGGCCGCTTTGTCCGCAAGACGCTCTCGTTCTCGAAGACGGATCAGATGCATGAGCACTGTCTGCGGCTTTTTCTGCACGAACACAACAAACGATGTTTAACAACTTAAATTAGGACACTACCGAAATCAAAAACAAATTACCACTGGCTTTTGCAGGGAGCGAAAAACAACCTGGTTCGAAACATAGAGCCTCGTGCCTCTAAGTCAGAAGATTTATTGCAGGTAACCGACGTTTTGCTGGGAGCGATTGGCTATGACATTGAAGAAAGAACGGAAAGCCCGGCGAAGGTAGAAATGGTGCGTCACATTGCCGAACATGTTGGCTGCGAACACCTGCGTGAACATTGGGGCCGGGACACGCGCTTTAACATTTGGAAGTTTCGGTTTCCTGTAAAGGATGAAGAAAAAGAGGTGGGATAAAAGAAAAGCCGCCATCGCTCCTAATCAGGCATAGCCTGCTACCCCGCCACTCAGGGCGGGTATTCGGTGGCGATTGGCGACTTTATCTTGTACGTACAGTATACCCTACTATTATACGGCGTTGACGTATATTTCTTTAGCAATTTTACTTAATTTTAGGAAAAATAAACTATGCCACGCACCAAAGCCGCGCCAGCACAACTGAGCCTGCTGGATGCAAAGACCAAAACCGCACCCTGCGTTCCGGCGATTAAAGAGGCCGTCAACGCCTGGCGGAGCGGCGGCTGCAAGGGCGTCACCGAGACGACCCGGACACTTCTAAATTACTGGTTCCACACGGATCACCGTTTGCCGAACGGGCGCAAGTTTGAGTACCACTATGCCCAGCGTGAAGTGATGGAAACGCTGATCTACTTGTATGAAGTCGTCAAAGTGCGGCGGCAGAAGCAGCTCATTGAGAACTACACGACACTGACCGACCTGAA
>CAXTRL010000161.1:0-7688 GCA_964246575.1 uncultured Armatimonadales bacterium | reverse complement strand
CCGCCGTTTGCGGCCAAAACGGGGGCTTGGCGGATGGCGGCGAGGACGCCGGGCATGAAGGATTTGCGGTCTAGGGAGTCGTGGCGCAGGGTGAGCGTTTGGCCGGAGCCGCCGAAGATGACCATTTGGGACGCGACAAAGCCGGGCAGGCGGACGGAATGGATAGGAATGTCGCCGGCGCCTTTGCCGCCTCTCGCGCCGGGGGCTTTCTCGAAGGCGTCAACGGGCAATGCGGTTGGAGTCAAGTCGGCGCGGCCTTCGGCGATCATTTCGGCGGTCTTGGCAGCGGTTCCCGAAGGGGCGTCGAGCTTTTTCTCGTGGTGCATTTCGATAATCTCGGCGTCCGGCAGGTAACGGGCGGCGTCGCGGGCGAAGCGCATGAGTAAAATCGCGCCGATGGCGAAGTTCGGAGCGATGAGCGCCCCCAGCTCGTACTGGCAGCACAGCTCGCGGACAATGGCGATGTCGGATTGGGACAAGCCCGTGGTGCCGACAATCGGCACGACGCCCGCGATCAACGCCGTTTCAATGTTGTCTACGATGGAGTCGGGGACCGAGAAGTCTACCAGCACATTTGGCTTTTTCTCCGCCAGTATGTCGGCCAGGCTGTCGCCCCGGCCAATTTCGGCGACAAGCGCGAGGTCAGCCTCGGCCTGCACGGCGGCGACGGTTTCCCGGCCCATTCGGCCCCTCGCGCCGGCTACGGCGACGGTGATTGTGTCTGCCATAAGCGCTTAATCCAGCTTCGGGCCGACGGTCGCCATTGCGTAGGTGTCCGAGCCGAACAGGTACTCGGCGACCCCGGCAATGTCGTCGAGCGTGACGGCGGTAATCTTTGCCATGGTTTCGTCAATCGGGATGACCCGGTCGTACACCAGCTCGTTGCTGCCGATCCGGCGCATCCGGGAATTCATGCCTTCCTGGCTCATCACGACGCTGCCCCGGAACTGGTTTTTGGCCCGGTTCAATTCGGCTTCGGTGATGTTGTTCTTGCGGACATTGGCGAACTCGGTCTTCACCAAATCTATGACTTGTTCGGAAGTCGCCGGGCTGGTTCCCGAGTAGACCGCGAAGTAGCCGCCTTCCCGGAACGACTGCGAGTAGGAACCGATGGAGTAGGCCAAGCCGCGCTTTTCGCGGATTTCTTGAAAGAGGCGGCTGCTCATGGAGCCGCCCAGCACGGCGTCCAAGATGGACAGCTTGTACTTTTCGTCGTTCATCTGCGCGTAGCCGCGTGTGCCTAGCACCAAGTTGACCTGCTCAATTGACTTTTCAATATAGGCCGTGCCGGGGACAAACTGCGGGGCCGTGTCCGGCTCACGCCAGTCCGACTTTTTGCCCGTCAGATGCCCGAAGCGCTCCCGGACCATCTCGACAATTTCCTCGTGGTTTAAGTTTCCCGCCGCCGCGATGACGATGGTATCCGGCGTGTAATGCCCCTGCATGTAGCCTTTGAGGTCATTGGACTTCAGCGCGGCGACCGTTTCGGGGGTGCCGATGACGCTTTTGCCCAGCACATGCCCCGGCCAAAGCGTTTCGGTGAACACGTCATGCACTAAGTCGTCGGGTTCATCGTTGCGCCGCTTGATTTCTTCCAAGATGACGTTCTGCTCGCGCCCCAACTCTTCCGGGTCAATAATGGAGTTCAGGAACAGATCCGAAAGCACGTCCACGGCCAGCGGCACATGCTCGGACAAAATCCGCACGTAATAGCAGGTGCTTTCTTTGGATGTAAACGCATTGATGTCGCCGCCGACCGAGTCAATCTGGTCCGCGATCTGCTGGGCGGTCCGCGTCGGGGTCCCTTTGAAGAGCATATGCTCGATGACATGGGAGATGCCGCGCACGTCATTGGCCTCGTCCCTGGCTCCCACGCCGACCCAGATGCCCAGCGCGACCGACTGGACATAAGTAATGTTTTCGGTCACGATACGGACGCCGTTCGGAAGCACTTCACGCTGTATCATAAATGTTCAAGTCCTGACTGTTGAATTGGTGTATTGTTTTACTGCCTTAGTATACCCTGCTAACATTCCGGCCCGTCACCCGGTTCCGCAGAATTGCCTGGGCGCGGCGCAGGCGGCCACACGCGAGAGACATTTGGAACGGCTGGAATAGACGGTTCCGGCAGTCCCTTTGCCTCGCGCCAAAACAGCAACGCCGTTCGGTAAAAAGCGTCCGCTTCCGCACGGCTATCGAAAGCTAGTTTTGGAAGGAAGAATGCGTACCGCCATCCGGTGAAAAAGTAGTGATCTACTCCCTCGGTCAGGGAGGCAAACGCAGTCCAAGCCGCTTTTTGTTTGAACAAAGTTTCCCGGCAGCAAAACTGGCTGTCAATCGTAATTGTTGTCCTCGGCGCGATGGCTGATCCCAAAAACAGACCAATTATCACTGCAAGCGCACAGAGTAGATAGAAGCCACCCGTGACTGGCAAGAAGAAAAGCATCATCATATGCTGCATTTTCATATGCTGCATCTTGGGGCCTGGGGCAATATGATACATTGCCCATGCGAAAAACACAGCAGGGGCAGCGAGGTACAAGCCAAAAAAGCATCGCCCGGTAATCGTTGTGGTGACAAGGTGGCTTATGTAGTGCCAATTATCTATGGTGCGGGTTTGGAATGAAACGGTCATGGATGGCCTCAGCCGCAGAAACAGGCGGCGGAGAGTTGTTCTCCGCCGCCCGTTCGGTTTCCTGCTGAATGAAACAGGCCGTTTAGGAACCATGCGTTGAAACGCACGGCTATTGGGCGCAGACGCCGAGAACTCACCGTTTCGCGGGGCTAGGAGCTATTTGTTATAGGGGCAAGCCCCTTACAAGGAACCAATTATCAGAGGTTTGTTCTGAGTGCGCCGAAGGCGTAGTTTTCGGCGTCTTCGCCCAATAGCCGTGCGTTTTAACGCATGGTCCTTCAGGACATGGTTCCTCATGGCATTCCCCGCCTACATCTTCCCCATTGCACCTTACTGGTATAGGAAAATTGCTTGATCAAAGGTGTCATCGTTAAGCTCCGGGGTGCGGCGCAGGAGGCCAAACAGCAGCGTCATCCGCCGTGACTGGAGTTCTGGTTTTAGCCGCGTCCAGATAAAAACAGGCTGTATCTCCAAATAGTTGAGCTTCACGCGGGTTAGTGAAAGCGCGTTTTGGAATGATGTGAGCATTGGTTTTGGACAGAAAAAAGTAAAGATAGGCGTGGTCCTCTTCAATTGTATGAAGGGCAACCCAGGCAACTTTGGTTTCGTTCACCGGCGTTTTCTCGGAAAACCACTCCGGGCTGATGCCGTAGGTGTGTTCGCAGAAAAACCCTGGACGCTGCGAATGCAGCTTCACCAGTCGCTTTTTTGTCGGAGGCAGAGCGCGGAAAACCAGCCACATTGCGGCTGGCAGGCAAAGCATAAGTGACCATTGCGGCTGATGCAGCCTCAGCCAGAGGTCAGCGAAGACCCAGATCACGCCCAGGCAGACAAGGCCGATTGATCCGGCCAGAATGTAAAGCATGGCAGGCCGAATCGCTGCTTTGTGACGGCGGTAATATAAAGCGCACTGCCAAAGATCTTCCGGCATTAATTCGTAAGTGACTTCCAAAGGGGTCTCCTTCTACAAAACTAGGCGGCAGAAAAGTATTCTCTGCCGCCTGTGCGCTTTCCTGCCGACAAAGGTATGCTCAGTGCCGGGTTTATGCGCTTTTAGTTTGCATCTTCGCCCTTGACAAGTGTATAATGGAAATTATGCCGAAAACGAAATACAAAACGCTGATTGTTTGGCTGCGGCGAGACCTGCGGGTGCAGGACAACGCGGCGCTGTCTGCCGCGTGCGCTCAGGCGGAGCAGGTGGTGCCGCTGTTTGTGTTTGACCCGGACATCTTGGGCCGCGAAGACACCGGCGCGGCGCGGGTGGCGTTCCTGCTGGATGCGCTGAGTGTACTGGACGCCAATCTGCAAAAGCTGGGCGGGCGGCTGATTATACGAAACGGCAAGGTGCCGGAGCAGATTGTCAAGGCCGTGGACGAGTTCGGGGCGGACGGCGTGTTCCATCAGCGCGAGTATGAGCCGTTTGGTGTGAAGCGGGACGAAGCGGTCGCGGCGGCGTTGAAAGAGAAGGGCAATATTGTGGAGACGTTCGGCGGGCTGTCGCTGTTTGAGCCGCCGGAGCTGATGTCTAAAACGGGAACGCCCTACACGGTCTTCGGGCCGTACAAGCGCGAGTGGTTTTCGCGTCCTGCCGACGGCCCTGTGCCGACGCCCGCCCATGTGCCGGTTCCTGAAAACGCCAAAAGCGACACGCTGCCGTCAGTGGGAGACTTGAAGTTCCAGACCCCGCAGGCGTTTGAGTGCGGCGGGGAAGACCGGGCGCAGACGCTGCTTAAAGTGTTTTTAAAGAACAAGATTCAGAACTATGACGCAGCGCGGGATGTTCTCAGCGAAGACGGGACTTCACTGCTGTCCCGGCACCTGCATTTCGGCACGATGTCCGCGCGGTTTGTGGTGGACGCCGTCCGCAAGGCCGGTCTGGATAAGCCGTCGGGCGGCGAGGGCGGCGAACAAAAAGCCGAGCATCAAGGCGAGCCGGGCCACAGCACGTTCCTGACGGAGATTGCCTGGCACGACTTTTACTTGGGGATTTTATACCACTTCCCCTATGTCACCGAAGGCCCGTTCCGGCGGCAATACGCCGGTCTGGAATGGGAAAATGACGAAGCGCTGTTTGAGGCGTGGAAGACCGGCCAAACAGGTTATCCTATCGTAGACGCCGCTATGCGGCAGCTCAACTCCGAAGCCTGGATGCACAACCGGGGCCGCATGATTGTGGCGTCGTTTCTTGCCAAAGACCTGCTGATTGACTGGCGCTGGGGCGAGAAATACTTTATGCAGCAGCTTGTGGACGGCGACCAGGCCGCAAACAACGGCGGCTGGCAGTGGGCGGCGGGGACCGGAAACGACGCCCAGCCGTTTTTCCGTATCTTTAATCCGACCAGCCAGGGCGAAAAGTTTGATCCCGACGGCGCATATGTCAAGCGCTGGGTGCCGGAGCTTGCCCGTGTTCCGGCCAAGTTTATCCACGCGCCCTGGAAGCTGAAAGAATCCGAGCGGTCGCTGGTTTGCCCGGACTACCCCCCTCGCGTAGTGGACCATGCCGTACAGCGCGGGCGGGCGCTGGCGATGTACGAAAAAGCCGCAAAAGAGAAGTCGCAAGAAAAGCCATGAAGCTGCCAAAACTCATTTTGGGCCTGCTGCTAGGATTGATGCTTGCCCTCAGCCTGCCGGGCCATGCACAAACGCAATCTGCGCCGCCGGTGACGGTCAGCGGCCCGCCGGACGTGCTGGTGATTGTCTACCAGCAGCCGGGCGGCGCGGACCAAGTGGACATCACTTATGCCCGCACGGTCCCTCATGCCCAGGCGATGCAGGACTACCAGGCGCTCACAACGGCAGCGGGCTGGCCGGTCAGTACGCACAGTATTAGAGACGCCGCCGCGCCGATGCACAGCCGGTCCGGCCCCATGACAAGCATTGTCTTTCAAGCATTGGGCGTAGTTCAGGACGCCGCGCACACGTTTCCAATCCAGACGTTCGCGCAGTCGTTCCATGCGTACAAGCGGATCAATGTCGTGTTTTTTGTCGGCCCGCAGTTCCAGTTCCAGGGACCGCGCTCTTATGCCGACACTAACATTCGGATGACTTTGGACCAGCGCGGCACGGCGTATGTGTATGCGGTTCAAATCCTGAACCCCCAAATGACCAGCCTGCCGCCGCTCGGAACCATGCCGTCCCCTGCCGGGCATCGCTCGCCGGGGCTGATACTGCTGGGGATTTTCGGCGCGGCGGCCCTCGCCGGCCTCGTCGTTTACCTGCTGACCGCGCGTTTGACGCCGAAAGCGCCGCCGGAAGAGGGCAGCAAAGACGCAGCCGGCAGACGGGTAGAAGTCGGAACAAGAAGGTAACCCAATGGAAGAAATACACGAACTCTTGAAAGTGGCGGCGACGCAGAAGGCGTCGGACGTTTTTATCAAAGCGAACTCCCCGCCGGCGATGCGGATCAGCGGGCGCATTCACATGACCGATGCGCCGCCGCTTTCGGAAGACGACTGCCGCAACCTCGCGTACAGCATCATGAGCCACGAGCAGATCGGGCGCTTTGAGCACCGGCATGAGCTGGACCTGGCGTTTGAAGTGCCGGGCGTCTGCCGCATCCGCTGCAATGTCTACCAGCAGCGTGGCTCGATGGGTATGGTGCTTCGGCTTATCCCGCTCAAAATCTTTTCGCTGGAGCAGCTTGGAATGCCGCCGGTGCTGTCCGAGCTGACCAAGTCGCGCCAGGGCTTGATTTTGGTGACGGGGCCGACCGGCTCCGGCAAGTCTACGACAATGGCGGCGATGATTGACCTGATCAACTCAACCCGGCCTGCCAACATCATCACCTGCGAAGACCCGATTGAGTTCATGCACCCGGACAAGAAGTCCATTGTTTCTCAGCGCGAGATCGGCCTGGATACGGACTCATTCGCCGACGCGCTGAAGTACATGATGCGCCAGAACCCGGACGTGCTGCTGATTGGAGAAATGCGCGACATTGAAACTATGAGCGTCGGCCTCGCCGCCGCCGAAACCGGCCACTTGGTGTTTTCTACTCTGCATACGGCGTCCGCCGCCGAGACTTTGGACCGTATCATCAACATGTATCCGCCGCAGGACCGAGATATGGTTTGTCTTCGATTAGCAGGCTCCCTGCGCGGCGTTATTTCCCAAAAGCTGCCCCCGCGCGTGGACGGCACGGGCCGGGTCGGCGCGGTTGAGATCATGGTAGTCACGCCGACCGTTTCCAAGCTAATTGAAGAAGGCCGGGCGTCCCAGCTTTACGGGGCTATTGCCGAGGGCAACTTCTGGGGAATGCAGACCATGAACCAGTGCCTTATCAAGTATGTCCGCGCCGGGCTGATCGCCGAAGAAGAAGCCCTCGCAAACGCCGGCAACGTCACCGAAATGAAGCAAATGCTCCGCCGCCCGTAGCCGCTCAGGAGGATTTATGACTGCATTGCTGGAACACGCCATCCAGGAAACCAAAGTTCTTTCGGATACCAAACAAGACTTTCTTGCCGAGCTGCTATTGGAAAACATCCGCGATGCACAGCATTGGGAAGCTCAATTCTCTGCCTCCAAAGATGTGCTGGAAGAATTGTTTGATGAAGCAATGGAAGACTATCAAAAAGGCCCCCCTAGCCCCCAATAATGGGGGAACCGGATGGAGATCAACTCTGGTCTTGCTACTTCTCGTCTTACTCCCCCATTATTGGGGGCTGGGGGCGTTTTGAGAGACATTGTTCGCCGCGCCCGAAAGAGGCAGGGAACCAGTTAGCCGCAGCGGCTTACGAAGAATAGCTCCCGCACAGAAAGATTTTTAATGACCCGTTACGTTTTCATGCGCCTCGCGGCGCTGGCCGCACTTGCCGGAGCCGGCAGCCTCAGCCCGATTCAAGCAGACCCACTCCCGACAAGCGCCGCACCACCAGTCACCGCCGCACCACCAGTCACCGCCGCACCGCCTGCGACGCCGGAAGCCCCATCAACTGTCGTGCCTTCAGTCAAGCCATCCAACGCATTGCCTCCCGTAAAGCCGGCGTCGGCGGCAACGCCCGCGCCTCATGCCGCCGCGCCGACCCGCGCCGACCCTTCGCCTCATGCCGTTTCG
>CAXTRL010000160.1:0-7694 GCA_964246575.1 uncultured Armatimonadales bacterium | reverse complement strand
GACATGAACGCGATTGAAAAGGCCCGCGCCATTCAAGGTCTCTTGACATTTATGTCGTGGGAAAAATGCGGCAAAACGCTGGGCGTCTCGGAAACGACTTTGCGCCGCTCGTTGGAGCTGTTGGAGCTGCCCCCCTTTGTCCAGACCGAGCTGACCCTCCGCGCCCCGGAGCCAGGCCAAATTCTGCTGACCGAAGGCCACGCCCGTGCCCTGTCGGCTTTAGCCCATGATCCGGCGTCCCAAAAGCGCATGGTGGACAAGATCAAGATCGAAAAGCTGAACGTCGGCGACGCCGAGCGGGTTATGGGCGCGATTGTAAAGTACCCGGAAAAGCGCGAAGCGTTCCTGCGCGTCTCGCTTGCCATCACCGAACAACTGCTCAAAACGCTGGGCGCACGGGCCGAAAAAGCCAAGCCGTACCGCCCGCAGACTGCCGAGCAGCACATGAAGGCGATTGACAAGGTCGGCCAGCAGCTCACGGATTTGCTGGATGAGCGCGTCATCGAGTACCTCAGCGCCGTGCAGATGAACCAGCTTCTTGCCACCTGCGCCGAGCTGAACCGGGGGCTGGAAGAATTCAACCGCAAAGTGCGTCTCGCGCTCAAATCTAAAGAATACGGCTTCCAGGAGACCTACATCCACTGCCCGCTCTGTGGGCGCGTTGAGCTGGTCGGCTCCATGCGCTGCTCCGTCTGCTGGACCATCCTGCGCCGCTGCTACGACTGCGGCAACTACAACCGCACCCAGGAAAAATGCGGCATCAACTCCGCCCAAATCTACGTCGCCGACGCCGAGAACCCCAAAGAATACTCCAAAAGCTACAAATGCCCCGACTACAAGCCCAAGTACGAAGCGCAGGCAGTCAAGAACCTGAAGATTGCTGCTTGAAAGGACATGCTAGGAAGGCATGAAGAAAAGAGCCGTAAGATCACGAACGGAGAATCTTTGGCCTCCGCCGCCTGATTTGCCTGCCCAAGTAGACCTGGATCAAAAATGCCGGAAGTTGCTGACAGGATCAAAATCGCTTGATGCTCTAATTGGCCTCGCCGCTGGTGCTGTTCCTTCGTTGCTGCTATTCTTTGCGGCGGAAGTCTTTGAACTGGCAGACGCCGCGAGCAATTCCCCCAGCGACATCAGCGAAGTCAAGGTACAAGTCTTTTTAGCTTCGGCGACCACTTTTCAATGTCTGCTGTCTGCGGCATTGTTCAGACGGCTTCCCATCTTTCGGTGGAGCAATCTGATTGCCGCTTGTTTTACTGGTGCATATCTAGCTGGGCTTTGGTAAATGCAAACCAAAAGTGTCAATCTTCAAATGTCAATCTTCATTGGGACTGAAAATCCGTTCAATGTCCTGCGCTCCGTGCAGCACACGCCGAATGATTACTTCTGTTTCGGTCACCTGGTAAAAAATTAGGTACTTGGGGAACTTGGGAACGTGCCACATCCGCAGCCCAGGAAAATCGGGGCCATAGTCGCGGGGCGAACCCATGCCCGGCATATTTGCTAGCTGACGATAAGTCTGCGTCGTCGCAGTCAAAAACCTGTCGGACGTGTTGAGGCTGGATCGCCCGGCGAGATACTCAGCAATCGTAATTGCATCATACGAGGCTAGTTCGGTGACGCGGATTTTAAGGCTCATAAATTTTAAGGCTCATAGCTGCTTTGCTGCAATTCGCCGCCTGACTTCTTGGCGCATTTGCTCCAAGCTGTCGTCCGTGAACGGAATCGTTGGACTGTTCATACCCTCACGCAGAAGTTCGATTAAATGCGCTTTGTCTCGGATTGTATCCGGGGGATCGGGTATCCCTGCCGCCAAATCTTCCTCGTCATCCGCTTCTTCCGGCTCGACAAAGACGCGCAGCTTTTGGCCGGCGTAGCTTTGCTGTAACTGCCGGGTGATTTCTTCGGCGGTCCCTTCCAGCATCTGAGTTTGTGTCATGTCTGCTGCTCCATTTTATTTCTGCTGCAATTCGCTTTCCTCTATTGTACCATCAAAGAACCTCAACAGAGCAGAGTAGCAGAGGCACACCGATGGGTAGAATGAGGGCATGAAACTGTGCCTGCTGTCGGCGCTGCTGCTGCTGTTGACCCTGCCGGTTTGGGCGCAGGTGTCCGCCGGGACGCCGCCCGCTGTGCTGTCTCCGGCGACGCTGCAAATTGAGCCGGAAGAACGGCAGTTCTTTGATCTGGGCGCGACGCTGGCACGCGGGGCGTTTGCGTATGCGGAGCTTGCAAAGCAGGCGGCGGTGGTGGAAAAGACGCGCAGCAGGCTGGCGCAGGTGCGGCAATTGGAGCATTTGGACCCGCTGGCCGGGCGCAGCCGGGCGGAGGCCCATGCGGAAGTCAGCCGGGCGGAGGCGCTGATGCAGGCATTGAATGCGCCGGCTTCGGCGCTGGCCCCGGTGTCCGCCGCCGCTGCGCGGCTGGCCGGGCCGCTGCCGATGGCTCCTGACGCGAAGCCGCTGGCGTTTTTCAGCCGCCCTGCCGCCCGGACAGTGTCGTCGCTGAGTGAGTTTGAGACGCTGTCATCGCTTCCTGACGACCCCGCCCTTCGTGCCTGGCTGGCAGCCACGCCGGTTCGCACGGCGCAGGTCTGGTACGCGGAAGGCGAGATCGCCGGATTGTCTCAAATCGCGGCGGCACATGAGATGCCGGATTTGCTGCCGCCGACCGAGCAGATTGCGACCGATCTGCGCGGCCTGCGCGACTGGCTGGCCCTGCGTTTGCCGGAAATGCCGACCCCGGAACAGGCGGGGCTGAAGCATGATGTGGATGCGTTTTTGGAGCAAGCGTCGCTTGCGTCGCGGCCCGGCGTGAAGTCTTCCAAGCGTCTTTCTCCCATTCAGCTTCAAGCGCTCGGCAGCATCAGCCGCCGGGTGCAGGCGCAGGTGCTGGGCGCGGGCGGCGTGGAAACGGCGGCACAGGGCTAGAATGCTGCCGTGAACTCGTAGTCGCCGGAGCCGATGGCGTGCGTCTCGCCGTTCGGCAGAATGACGGTTGCAGTCGTGTTGGCGGGAACGGTGACGCGCAGGGTGAACTGGCCGCCGTTCAGCGTCCAGTGGCTTTGGATGCGGCCCCGGATGGACTCAAATGAGGCGCGGACAAACGACAAGCGGTGGTCAGGGCGCGGCTGAATGCGGAGGTGGCTGAAGCCGGGGGCGGCAGGGTCCAGATCAATCCCGGCGACGTACCGCTGAAGCCACTCGCCGACGGAGCCGAGCGAGTAGTGGTTGAACGAGTTCATGCCGGCATCCTGACAGCCGTGGGCTTCCGTCCAGCCATCCCAGCGCTCCCAAATGGTGGTCGCGCCCTGGGTGATGGAGTACCCCCAGCTTGGAAATGTCGTGTTCAGCAGCAGCGTGTAGGCGACATCGGAATAGCCGGCTTCGGTCAGCACGGGGCAAAGGTAGCCGACGCCGACGAAGCCTGTAGACAAGTGCCGGTTTTTGGCTTCAATGGCGCGGACGAGATGCTCCGCCGCCAGCGGGCGCAGGGCGTCCGGCAGCAGGCCGAAGCGCAGGGCCAGCACATAGGCGGTCTGGGTGCCGCTTTGGATTTCGGCGTTGGCCGCAACATACGCGGCGCTGAACGCCGTTTTGATGTTCTCGAACAGCGCGGCAAACCGGGCGGCATCTTTGGTGCGTCCGAGAACGGCGGCGATTTGGGCCATCAGCGAGGCATCATACGCAAAATACGCCGTCGCCAGAACGCCTTTGTCCGTGTCGTCATCAATCGACAGCCAGTCGCCGAAATCGTTGGCGCGGCGATGGAGCCACAAATGGTCCGGGTTCGCGCTGTCCAAATACTCAATCCAGCGCACCATTGCGCCGTAATGGGTCTCTAAAAGGCGCGTGTCGCCGTACATTTGGTAGATTGTCCACGGCACGATGACCCCGGCGTCGCCCCATGCCGGAGCGCCGTCGGCCAAATCCACTAAGCGCGGCGCGACATCGGAAAAGCCCCCTTCGGGCGACTGGGCATCCGAAACGTCATCCATCCACTTTGCAAAGAACGCCGCCACATCCCGGTTTCCCGCCGCCGTGCGAACGAAAACCTGGGCGTCGCCCATCCAGCCTAGCCGCTCGTCGCGCTGCGGGCAGTCGGTGGGGACACTCAGAAAATTGCCGCGCTGGCCCCAATCTAGGTTTTGGACAAGCTGGTTGACCATTGCATTGGAACATTCCCATGTCCCGGTGCGTGGAATATCCGAGTGCAGGACGCAGCCCGTCACGGCGTCTAAGTTAGGCTCACCGGGGTAGCCCGTGACTTCAACGTACCGGAAGCCGTGGAACGTGAAACTCGGCTCGTACCTTTCCACCTCGCCGCCTCTGAGTATGTAAGTATCGGTGGCTTTCGCGCCCCGAAGATTATCCACATACAGCGTACCGTCCGGCGAAAGCATTTCGCCGAAGCGCAGGCGCACCACTGTTCCTGCTGGCCCCTGCACCTTAAGACGCGCCCATCCGACTATGTTCTGGCCGAGGTCAAACAGATACGATCCGGGCGTCGGCTGCGCCCTGCCAATCGCCTTTAATTCTTCCGTCACCCGCACCGGCGGGTCCACTTGGGCGACGCGCAAAATGGCCGGGTCGTGTTCGGCTTCCACCGTGACAGCCCGCCACGCCGCCGCATCAAACTTTGCCGTGTCCCAGCCAGGCATTTCAAGCCGCGCGTCATATGTTTCTCCCATCAGCATGTCGGACGACAAAATTGGCCCGGAAGCGCCCTGCCATTCCCCATTTGTTCCGAAGGTTTCGCGTGTGCCGTCGGCGTACTCCCAAACAATCTGGGCCAAAAACTGCGGATGCTTGCCGTAAAGGGCGCGTTCGCCGCCAAAGCCGATGTAGCCGCAGTACCAGCCGTCGGCCACGACTGCGCTGATGGCATTTTCTCCTATTTGAAGCAGCGCCGTAACGTCATACGTCTGGTACTGAATGCGCTGGGTGTAATCAGTCCAGCCCGGCGCAAAGTGGGCGTCCCCGACCCGATGCCCATTCAGATGCAGCGCGTAAACACCCCGCGCCGTAGCGTAAACCGTCGCCCGTACCGGCGTCTTGACTGCCTTGAAAACGCTCCGCAGGCAGGCAGGCGGGTTTTGATCGGTCAGCGGGCGCGAGGGGGGCAGGCTGATCCACCGGGCGCTCCAATCCGAGGGTTCCAGCAGGCTCATCTGCCACCGTGCCGATTCGCTCCACTCCGATACGGCATCGCTGCCGTCCCAAACACGCACTTTCCACTGGACAGCTTGCCCTGAAGTCAGCTCCAGCCCGGCATAGGGAACATGAACCGACTGCGCCGACTGCACTTTGCCGCTGTCCCAAAGGCCGTCACCGGCAACAATTTGGTAGGCGCTTTGAATGGCATTGCGCTCCGGCGACTCTAAAACCCAGCTTAAACGCGGCGTCGGCGTGTCAATTCCCAGCGGGTTTGTCTTGTATTCACAGCGCAGCGCCATCGGCGCGAGAAGATGGCTCATATGTTTTCCGTTCGGTTTCTTGGCAAGAAAGGCGCAATAAAATATAATGCGGCTAGTTTATGAATGCGCTTGACAAAGTAAAGCGCAAGTGTCATAATTAGCTCATCAACACTTTGGAAGGAGCCTGAGATGAGAATTGCTGCATTAGTCGCACGTTACCTGCTTGGTATTATGTTCTTTGTCTTTGGACTGAACGGATTCCTGCATTTTATTAAGCAGCCGCCGCCAACCGGCCTGGCGCTGACGTATTTCGCGGCGATGTCCGGGTCGCACATCATGGACGTTGTGTATCTGATCCAGATTATCGGCGGCCTTCTGCTGCTGGCAGGGCGGTTCGTGCCGATTGCCCTGACCTTGCTGGGGCCGGTCATTGCGAACATTTTGCTGTACCACCTCACAATGGACCCGAAGGGCATTCCGCCGGGCTTGGTCGCGTTCATTCTTTGGTGCATTGTCTTTTACTCGGTGCGCTCGGCGTTTGCCGGCGTGTTCGCGGCGCGGGTAGACCCGCAGGCAGTCGGGGCGTAACCTCATGGAAATCGGGATTGACAGCTTTGCGGCGGCGTCTCTCGGCAGCGGCGGCGAAAAAAACGGCGGGTCGGAGTCGCTCCGCGACTTGGTGGCCCGAATCGAGTTTGCCGATGCCATTGGGCTGGATGTGTTCGGGATTGGGGAGCATCACCGAAAAGAGTTTTTGGATTCTGCCCCGGCCGTCATTTTGGCGGCGGCGGCAGCGCGGACCAAGCGTATCCGGCTGACAAGCGCGGTGACGGTTCTGAGCGCCGCCGACCCGGTGCGCGTTTTCCAGAACTTTGCGACCCTGGATCTGCTGTCGGCGGGCCGGGCGGAGATTGTGGTCGGGCGCGGCTCGTTTACTGAGTCGTTTCCGCTGTTCGGTTTGAACTTCAACGACTATGACTCGCTGTTTGCCGAAAACTTGGACCTGCTGCTGACCATTCGGGACAACGAGCATGTCCGCTGGTCCGGGCGGCACCGGGCGGCGCTGACAGGGCAGGGGATTTATCCCCGTCCGCTTCAAGAAAAGCTGCCGATCTGGCTGGGCGTCGGCGGCACCCCGGCGTCGTTTGTCCGCGCCGGAACGCTGGGCCTGCCGCTGATGGTGGCAATTATCGGCGGCGAAACGCACCGCTTCCGGCCCCTCGTGGACTTGTACCGGAAAGCCGGGCGGCAGGCCGGGTTTGCACCCGAACAGCTCAAAGTCGGTCTGCATTCGCTGGGCTACGTCGCTGAAACGACCGAGCAGGCCGTGGCCGGCTTTTTCCCCGGCTACGCCGAAGTGTTCACGAAGATCGGCAAGGAGCGCGGCTGGCCCCCTGTTACCCGCGCCCATTTTGACGCCCAGGCCGGCCCGACGGGGGCGCTGCTGGTGGGCGGCCCGGAAGAAGTGGCCGAAAAGCTGCTCCGACACAGTGAGGCTTTAGGAGGCATTGACCGGGTCACGTTCCAGATGGACAACGCCGCGCTGCCTCATGCCGCGCTTTTGAAGTCGATCGAGCTGATCGGCACCCGCGTCGCGCCTCTTGTCAGGAAAGAAAAGGAACAAAGACATGGCTGACCAAAAAACAGTCCGCAACGCTTTAATTATCACTGGGGCAGCCGCCGCCGGGTACTTCGTTTGGAAGTACACGCAAAAAGGCAGCGCGGCCACTGCCTCGACGACTGATGTGACGCCCGCACGTCCAGCCGCAACAACACCGAAAGAAACACCCATGACACACATTCTGCACATTAATTCAAGCGCCGGCGGCGCAAGCTCCCAGTCTCGCCTCCTTTCCGGCGAACTCGTGGAAGCACTAAAAACTGCCCATCCGGGCGTCACCGTGACTTACCGTGATTTAAGCCAAAAAGACGTTCCCCATGTCAGCGAAAAGTTTATCGGTGCGATGTACACGCCCGCCGAAGCCCGAACACCGGAGCAGAAAGAAGTGCTGGCGCTGTCGGATGAGCTAATCGCCGAGCTGAGGGCCGCCGACACCTACGTGTTCGGTATTCCCATGTACAACTTCGGCGTTCCTGCCGTCTTCAAGGCGTATATCGACTACGTTTCTCGCATCAACGAGACGTGGGACCCCGCTACGCACACGGGCCTCTTGAAAAACAAAAAGGCCGTCGTCGTGTCGGCGCACGGCGGCATGGGCTACGGCCCCGGCCAGGAGCGCGAGTCCTACAACCAGCTTGTGCCGACCCTGCGCGGCGT
>CAXTRL010000159.1:0-7761 GCA_964246575.1 uncultured Armatimonadales bacterium | reverse complement strand
CAGCGAAGCGTCCCCGACGGCCTGGAAGTATTCAATCCGCAGGCTGTAAGCGTGGCCGGCTTCCAAAGCCACTTCCACAGTCTGCGTCGTTTCCGCGCCCTCAAACCAATGGTCAACCAGCGGCTTGCCGGCTAAAAACAGCCGGTAGCCGTCATCCCCCGTCAGCGCCAGCGTGTAGCGGCCCGTCACTGGGGCCGTCAGCGTTCCGGTCCAGCGGACGCTGAACTCCGTGCGCGGCACGCCGGTCGCGGGCGGGTCATGGGACCAGTCAAATTGAAGGGCGGCGTCGGTGCGCGTCGCCGCCGGCTGTCCTTCCAAATTTCGGTTCGTAAAGTACGCGCCGCGCAGTCCCCCGCCCAGCGCCGAGGCCGGAACGGGGCTGCCGCTGCTTTGCCCAGCGGCATAATTGACAGTGACCGCGTTGCCAACGCGCGTTTTGATGCCGCCCAGGGGCTGGATTGTGTAAAACGGCTGGACGCTGGGGCTGCCTGCCGAATCAAGCTGCATGGCGGCTGCCGCCGGCCCAATTACGGCGATAGACTTGATCTTCGCGGCGTTCAGCGGCAGAAGTCCGCCGGTGTTCTTCAGCAAAATTAGGCCGCCGCAGGCAGTTTGATACGCCAGCTTTTGATGCTCCGGCGAGTTGACAATGCTGGAGTTCGGCGCTTTGGGTGCATCCAGCAGCCCGACCCGGATGATGGTCCGCAGGATACGCCGCACAGAGTCGTCAATCTCCGCCTGCGTGATACGTCCGCTCCGCAAAGCACGGGCGACTTTGTTTTCGGTCGCATACGCCCCGCCCGGCATTTCTATATTATCCCCGGCAGCAATTGTGCCTGCTGTTTCATGCACCGCCCCCCAATCGGACATGACCAGGCCGTCCCAGCCCCAATCTGTCCGCAGCACGTCCGTCAGCAGATAGCGGTTAGCGGTCGCGTAGTAGCCGCCGACTCGGTTGTAGGATGCCATAATGGTCCACGGGTGCGCTTCTTGAATCGCAGTCTCAAAAGCGCTCAAGTAAATCTCGCGCAGCGCCCGTTCGCCGACATTGACGTTGACGCTCATCCGGTCAACTTCTTCGTTGTTGCAGGCGTAATGCTTGATGCAGGCCGCGCAGCCGGTGCTTTGCATCCCCTCAATATAGCTGACCCCCAAACGGCCCGATAAAAATGGGTCTTCGCTGAGATACTCGGAGTTGCGTCCGCCAAGCGGGGAGCGCTGGATATTGACCGCCGGACCCAGCAGAACTTGGACCCCCGTCCCTTTGTTTACTGCTTCTTGCCCAATTGCCTGACTGACTTGTCCCACTAACCCGAAGTCCCAAGAAGAAGCCATCAACACGCCTGCCGGAAACTGCGTCGCCGGTCCTTGAGTGCTGCCCGCCCCGCCCCGGACACCTTCCCCAGCATCCGCCATCGCCATCGCGGGAACGCCAAGCCGGGGCAGCGGCTGGGTTGTAAAGCCGGTGCCGCTCAGAAAGCCGAGTTTTTCGTCGGGCGTCATTCGGCTGAACAAATCGTTGACCCGTGCTTCCAGCGGCGCTTGGACGTTTTTGTAAACCGGCACTGTCTGAGCCTGGGAAGTGGGCATCACCAAAAGTATTGCAACAATGGCAAACAGAGCAGAAAATACCGGAAGTTTGAGAGTGTGCATGATTTCCTTTGCAAAGAAAGACAGCCCGACCGGATGGCCGAGCTGCTCCCAGTCTGTGTTGACTTCACGAATTTCTATAGCCCGGCATAAGACAAAGCAAAACGAATTTGTGCATCTTCATCAGGATCGTAACCCACAAAAGAAGCCACCACTTTGCTCTGCTTGTCCAGAACATAAATCGTCGGGATGCCGGTAACCCGATATGAGTCGCCCACTTCATTCGGATGCCGATTGGGATCGAACAGCAGTGTCGTCGTGTACTCGGGATGTGCGGTAAGGAACTCCTGCATCGCGTCTTTGTCGTCACTCGTGTTGACTGAAAGAACCGTCAGCCCCTGCCCTTTTAGGTCGCGGTAGATTCCCTCAACAACCGGCATAGATTCTCGGCACGGGGGACACCAAGTCGCCCAAAAATCCACCAGCACCACGCCGCCTTTGAGGCTTGCCAGATTGACCGTAGTGCCATCCAGCTTGGCGAGCGAGAATTCGGGGGCCGCTGTTCCGGGAAGGAGCAGACCTGCTTCGTTCGGCGGCGTGTACAGCCTCAGCCCCTCGGGCGGGGTATCGGCGAAGTCTGCCGGTTTCACCAAATTTGCCGCTTTTGGGTAGCTGAAGCTAAAAGAAAGGGTGCGTTTTCCAGCAGCCATCTCTTCCTGCAAAGGTAAGCCCGTGTCAGGTTCCAGCCACAGGGTTAAATGCTCACTCGCCGCAAAAACTTTGTGCGCGGCAGATCGGCGGATCGGCGCAGACCCCTCGTCAACCCAATCGTTGATTTTTCCTAAGCTGCTCGGATCGGTCAGCAACTCTTCCGCAGCAAGCGCTGAGTTTCCAACAGGCAGGACGCGGTGAATGTCCTGGAACGCCGCAGGAGCAGCCTGTTTCAAAGAAACAGTGTCGTTCCACTGACGTACCGATTTGCCGTCACAGTCCAGCGTTCCAACCAGAAGCCCCTGCACACGCGAAAGAAGCTTAAACTTGTTCGGCTGACTGAACTCCAGCCAAGCCGAGTCGGGCCGATCACCAGCGCTGTCATCCGTTTGTACAACGGCTACGGCCAGAGATTGTTTGCTCTGGATGGTACCCAGCAGCCGCTGAACGACTTCCGGCGCAGGCTTAGGAACTTGTGCAAAAGCGTGACCGGTGGAACCGACTACCAATGCCGCCAATAAAATCGCTGTCTTCAAGTAAAACCCTCTTTAGTACGGTAGATAAACGCGTCTAAGCGAAAGCCTTGTCAAGGCACCCGCGTGGATGCCAGCTTCTTTTGGCCGATTTCCCAGGTATGCTCCCAGGGGCGCTGGGTTTTCGCCAGCTCTTCGTAGCGCCCGGAGTATGGCTCCATCTTCCAGCCCATAAACGCCCAGCCGACGTAGTTGCCGACGTCCCACATCTTTTCCGATGGCAACTGCCCCTTGAATTGCGGCATAGCGCTTCCCGGAATGCCTTCGACAAGCACTTCATAAATTGCGCCGTTTGTGATCGAAGACACTTCGTTTTTGCGGTAATCGTAGTGGTAGCCCGGCTGCCCCCCCTGCGAGGAGGCTCCCGACGCCTGCACCAGCGTAAAGTCCATCGGCGGCGGATTCAGGTACGGCTTGGAAGGGCCGCGTCCGTCGCCATGCTCGCCGTGACAGCCCGCGCAGTAGGCGACATACAAAACGCGTCCGCGCTCAACCGAGCCTTCCGTCACCGGCTCCGGGTTTGGTATGTTGAGCCAGTCTGACGGAAGGGTTGAGTTCAAGTACGCGACATTCTCGCCGGGGCCTTTTTGGTAATACTTAATCAGATTGACTTTTAGGTCTGCCTGCTGCTTTGCCCGCTTGACACCCATCCTGCCGCCGAGGCACTGAATGTAGGCAATCAAGTTGCTTCGGTCTTCCCCTTTGATGTAGCTGAACGACGGCATGAACGACTGCGGGCGCGTGTAGCGCGGGTTCTCAAAGTGCGCCCAGTGCCAGTCGTCGGGATGGTAGCCGCCTTCGCGGAACAAGTCCGGGCCGTTGCGCGACGAGCCGACTGCATGCGGCGAGTCATACGCATAGTCGCCCGGCTGGGCAGCCATGCCGCTGCCTTCGCCCCAGTCCATCGGGCGCGTGTCCTGCGAGTGACAGTACACGCAGCCGTTCTGGATGTAAATCTCGCGGCCTTTAAGCTGCTGCGCCGTATAAGGCTGCGCGTTCGGCGTCGGGTTTGGGTGAAACACCTGCACCGGCAGGAGCGCGATCACGACGACCCAGCTAAACATCACAAACAAAGAGCCGAACAAAATTGTCAGCGGTGTCATTTTCATGGACGGAAACTTCTAATCATTCTCAAAATCACTCGGAACTTAGTCAGCGACAGCGGCTCGGTCATCAAACTCCGTGGCAGGAGCGCCGATTTCCTGCAAGTCGGCGATGCCTAAATTTCGCTTCTCGGCATCGCTCGGCATCTTCTGACGGATTGTCATGTACAAGTTGATGCCCTGCATCATCACACCGATCATGAACATACCGCCAAAGACAGACCGGAGCAGGAAGTACGGCTTGACGACCGGGTAGGCTTTGACCACCTGCTCGCCCAGCGTCACCCACGCGCTTGCCTGCGCGAGTCCCGCCGCCGTCAGCGCCCAAAAATAGCCGTTGACCCCAATCAGCATCAGCCAGAACTGGAAGTCCGCCAAGTTGCGGCTCCACAGCGGCTTGCGGACAATCTGCGGCACCATGTACAGCATGGTTGCCGATGAAATAAACGCAAACGCACCCAAAAACGCCAGGTGTGAATGTGCGATGACCCACTGGGTAAAGTGGACATAGCGGTTCACAGCCATGAACGCCTGCACGGTCCCCTGAAACGACACGGCAAGGTAGAAGAACGAGCCGGTCAAAACAAACCGCAGAGGAATGTTTTCCAGCATCTGCCCCCACTGCCCGCGCATAGTCATGTAAATGTTGACGCTGAACGAGAACACCGGAATAATCAAGCCGACCGAGCCGACAATCGAGATCACTTTCAGCCAGTTTGGGATCGGCGCTTGCAGCAGGTGATGCTGGCCGGTGTTGGAATACAGCAGCGCGATAGACCAAAAGCCAATCAGCGACATCAAATGCGAATACAGCGGGCGGCGGGACAGCTTCGGCACAAGGTAATAGACCAGCGCAATGCCGCCGGTCGTAATAAACAGTCCGAACAAGTTGTGACCGTAGAACCATTCCCAGACCGCATCGTTCAAGCCGGTGAGCGACCCAGTGCGCTGGAACTGCGTTACGCCGGCCGGCAGGTGCGAAGCGTCGTTGTTCCACAGAATGTGCTGAAGACCTTTGGCATCCGAATAAGTGTCGAATGGGTGCCACATGACGTTGCCGATAAAGTACATCATCGCAACCCAGACAACCGAGCCGCCGATGTACCACAGCGACACATACAGCTTCGGTTCACGCCGGGCCGCGATTGTTTGGAAAATGATCACGGCATTGACGCACATCAGCGTCAAGACCGGCCAGTCAATCCACCACGGAAATTCCGTGTATTCCTTGCCCTGCGTGTCGCCGTTCAGGATCGCGCCAACGCCCAGAAGCACCGTCAAGTTCCAGAAAAACAGCAGCAGGTTCGCGGTCCGGTTTGTCCGCAGCGGCGTCTTGCACAGGCGCGGCACGATAAAATACCACCCGCCGAACATGCCGGCACCGAAAATCCCGAACAGCCCCATGGAAATGTGCGCGGGGCGAATCCGGCTCCAAACAAGCTGTGGGATGCCTGAAAAGATGTCCGGCGTTGTCAGCTCATTGGACGCGATGAACCCAAAGATTGTCGTCAGGATAATCCAGCCCGCGCCGCTGAGCAGACCGTGCAGCGCTGCCGAATCCGGCTTGTCCAGCCGTTCCCAAAACGCAGCCAGCTTGGACGCGCTGTGCGGGGTATGGGGCGGCCCGGAGCCGTTGGAATTCGAAGGAAGAAGTGATGTAATGGACATGGCGGGCGGAGCTTCCTAAGTTGAAACCGTATCAAAAATTATCTTCGCGGATTATATGAGTCAGTCAGGAAAACGTGTTTGGGAAAGACGGTCACTGTTTCCCCGCCCTTATTATACTCAATGTTCGCGCAAAACGAAAGTGTTTCAGTGTAAGATATTCCTATGAGTTTAATTCGCCTGCACAACGTGACGCTGCGCTATGAACAGCAGTCCATTTTACGGTCCGTCTTTTTTCGCCTTCAGCCCGGCGAGCGGGTCGGGCTGATTGGCCGGAACGGCACGGGTAAAACGTCCGTCTTTAAGCTGATCCTCGGAGAAACCCTGCCCACCGAAGGCACGGTGGAAGCCGAGGCGGGCCTGAAGATCGGCTACTTTTCCCAGTTTTCGTCGCTAGACGGCACATTGTCTGTCCGGCAAGTCTTGGAAGAACTGTTCGCGGACATCCAGGCGCTTGAAGCGGAACTCGCCGAAGTCGCGGCGGCGCTGGAAACCGTTGAAGACAGCGGCGAAATGGAGCGGCTGCTGGAGCGGCAGGCGGCGGCGCTTGACGAAATGAACCAGAAGGACGGCTGGGAGTACCCCCGGCGGATTGACACCGTGCTGACCAAGCTCGGCTTTTCGGCAGAACACCGGGAAAGACCTATTGATGAATTGTCGGGCGGCTGGCGCAACCGGGCGGCGCTGGCGAAGATTTTGCTGGAACAGCCCGACGTGCTGCTTTTAGATGAGCCGACAAACTTTCTGGATGTCGCAGGACTTTCCTGGCTGGAAGGCTGGCTGTCCCAGTTCACCGGCGGCCTTCTGCTGATTTCACATGACCGGCAGTTCTTGGACGGCGTCGTGACTCGCATCGTGGAAGTGGAAAACTATGGCTTTCACGAATACGAAGGCCGCTTCAGCCAGTATGTCCGCGAAAAGCAGTTCCGATTAAAGACTCTGGAGCGGCAGTTTCTCCATGAAGAAGAGCTGCTGACGTTTGAAGCCGAGGCGATTACCGACCGGGAGGAAGCGCGGCGCAATCCGAACCCAGGCTTGCAGCGCAAGCTGGCGGACCTGAAAAAGCGCCGCGAGCCGCGCCCGGTGGACGTTCTGGTGTCGTCTCTTTATGGCAGCCTGCGCGTTCCCGACAAGCTGGCCTACGCCGAACATCTCGCTAAAGCCTATAGCGGCCAAACTTTATTCCAAGATGTTTCGTTTGAGATCGAGAAAGGCGAGCGGCTGGCGATTGTCGGCGCAAACGGCAGCGGCAAATCGTCGCTGCTACGGCTGGTCACCCGCGCGGAAGCCCCCGACAGCGGCAAGATGGTCTGGGAGCGCGGCATCACGTTTGCCGACTTCAACCAGACGTTCGCCGAGCTGGACTTGACCGACACCGTCACCCATGCCGTCAACACCAGCGGCGGGACCGGGAGTTTAGCCTTCACCGCCGCTCGGAAGCAGATCAGCAAGTTTTTGACGCTGCTGCAATTCTCCGAAAACGACATGAGCCGCAAAATCGGCACGCTTTCCGGTGGTCAGCGGGCGCGGGTAGCCCTTGCCATGTGCCTGCTGTCCGAAGCGCAGGTGCTGATTTTGGACGAGCCGACAAACCACCTCGACCTTGCCAGCACTCAGGTCATGGAGCGGGCTTTGGTGCATTTTCCTGGCGCGGTGGTTGTCGTCAGCCACGACCGTTTCTTTTTAGATAAAGTCGCCACGCGCCTGCTTGTGTTCGGTCCCGGCGGCAGCGTCACGCCCTTCAATGGCAACTGGACCCAGTGGCAGGCCAGCCAGTTGCCATAGTGCAGAATGCCGGGGTTGTAGAAAACCCCGGCAAAGAAGCGTCCTTCGGACGAAGATGAAGACACAAGACTGGGCTTCTCCTTGTCTGAAAGACATTTCCTGCCGGGGTTTTCTACAACCCCGGCATTTGTCCAGCAACAAATCCCCAAATCATGCAGGACTTTCTCCGCCCTTTCGGGAAACTAGCATTAGGAACAAAGATGAGGAGGCATACCAAGCCATTGGAACGAACAATTAAAGTAGGCATCATTGGGACCGGCGGGATTGCAGGCGGCAAGCATATGCCGGCCCTGGCGAAAGTCAAAGGCGTTGAAATGGTCGCGTTCTGCGACATTATTGAAACCAAAGCGCAGGCGGCGGCGGCGAAATACGGC
>CAXTRL010000158.1:0-7768 GCA_964246575.1 uncultured Armatimonadales bacterium | reverse complement strand
GTGACAGCGCCGGCGTCCAGACCCTGCGTGACGGGCGGCTCGGTCTGCAAGGGGGCGGGGCGGTCCGGTTTCCGTACCAAGTGGTTTCCACGCTGCCGCCTAGCCCTTCCCAGCCCGGCGTTGCGGACCGGCTGCGGGCGGCAGGGACTGCGTATCCCGCTCAAGTAAAGAACTTGTACCTAGCCCAAAGCAGCGCAGCGCTGCCGGAAGACCTGGCGTTCTACCGGCAGTGCGTCGCGTCGGCCCTGCACCCTCTGCCGCCGGACCAGCGCGATCCGCTGGACGAGACCCAAGCGCTGCGGAACTGGGTTTCCAGGCGCTGTGTGTACACCTTGACCCCGCCGCCGCTTCCGGACGGCACAGACCATGTCCATGCCTTTTTAGGCGATACCCAGAAGGGCTACTGCGACATGTTTGCGTCGTCGCTTGCCGTTCTTTGCCGCACTGCCGGTATCCCGGCCCGCCTCGCCGTCGGCTTTGCGCCCGGCGACCCGGACGGCGCGGGCTTTAATTTGCGGGCGGAAGACAAGCATGCCTGGACGGAAGTGTACTTTCCTGGAACCGGCTGGGTTGAGTTTGACGCGACGGCAGGCACCGTCACCGACGGTACGGTTCCCAATGCCCCTTCCAGCCGCAAATCTTCCTGGCTGAGCCGGTTTCATCTCAATCTCGGCGGCGACGAGAAGCTGGTCTTTCTGCTGGTCGGCTGCATTTTGTCCATCGCCGCGTATGTCGCCAAAACCGAGATTTATGATCCCTGGCGTCTTAAGCGCCGGGCTACAGCCAGACCCTTCGCCTCGGCGCGGCCCCGGCCCGGACGGGAGTTGGCCCACCCTTACGCCCGGCTGACCCGCTCGCTCGCCCGGATCGGCCTGCCGCGCCGCCCGGAAGAAACGCCCCGCGAATACGCTGTCCGCGTTCTGCCGGAGCTGCCGCCCCTGGAGCGCGAGTGGAACGTCTCGCTTTCGCCGCCACTCATGTCTGCGCTGACCGCCGCATTCACCGAAGCCTGCTACGCCGACCCATCCGCGCCGAGGCCGCCAGCCCAGCCCTGGGACACCCGCGTCGCCGCGTTCGACGCCGCCGCCCGCCGCATCGCCCGAGGCCGCTTCTGGCGGCGCATCTTCCGCCCCAGCCTGCAGCCCGCCATTCAGAAATAACCGCTTAATGCACCGGCACTGGAAGTGCCGGTCTACTATGGAGTGAAAGTCACTGCGTGACTACGGATTAGGCTTCGTAACTTTTCTTTAGTGTCGAAGACACTTTCATTCAAGAGTAGACCGGCACTTCCAGTGCCGGTTCCGAAACAATGTCAACTTATGGAACTTGATTACTCAAAACTTGCCAAAGGCTTTCCGAAACCGACCGAGCGCGTTTACCTGCTGCTTGGCAGTGACGACGCCTTGAAGCGCGAAGCCCTAACAAAGCTGACGGAGCCGCTTCTGGACGCTTCGTTTGCGGACTTTGACCGGGAAGAGATGGACATTCCGCCGACCGGGGCGGGTGAGCCGGGCGAAGCGGGACGGGCCATTCTCGCCTCGGCAGGCGGCGTGCCAATGGCGTCCGAGCGGCGGGTCGTGGTCGTGACCAACGTGCAACGGCTCGGCAAAGACGATCAAGACGTGCTGGCGGCGGGCTTGCCGAAGCTCGGCGCTCTGACCTGCCTGGTGCTGATCACGGCGGCGACTGAGTACGACGCCGGCAAAGTCAAAGGCAAAGCGATGGGGACCAAGCTGCTGACGGCCATCGGCAAAGCCGGAGCGACGGTGCTGTGCGACGCGCCCGGCGAAAGCGGCCTGTCCGCACGGGCCAACGCGCTTCTGAAGTCGCGCGGCAAGACGATTGAACCCGCCGCACTTTCGCTGATCCTGGACCGGGCCAAAGCGACGGCGTCGGAGCGGGGCGGGGGCGGCAAGACCGGCGACATCAATGTGCTGGTCAGCGAACTGGAAAAAGCCATCGCCTATGCCGGCGACCGCCCCATTGTCACCCGCGCCGACGCCGCCGCCGTCGGCAAGGACACCGTGCAGGAAAACATCTTCGCGCTAATGGATGCCATCGGCCACAAGGACGCCCGCCGGGCGCTTCACGAAGCCGACGCCCTGCTGGAAGCGGGCGACAAGCCGGACGGCGTCGCCGCCCGCACGTTTGTCATGCTGGCCCGCCATCTGCGTCAGCTTTGGGGAGCGAAGTATCTGGCCGACCAACGGCTAAACGGCTTCAACATCAAAGGCGGCCTGCCGCCCGACGTTCAGCCCCTGCTGTCTGGCGAGATGCTCGGTATCACCCAGCGCCAATCGTTTCTCTTAAAGAACTTGCAGGAGCAGGCCCGCGCCTGGAGCTACCCGGCCTTGCAGTCTGGCTTGCGCCGCGTCCTGGCGAGCGACATGGCGATGAAAAGCATCCAGTCCGGCCCCACCCTCAGCGCCGTCGCCCCCGCCGACGACCCCGCCTCCAACCTGCGCCTTCTGGTCGTGGAACTGTGCCGGAAAAGCGTGTGAAGGTCGCCATGTGTCCCGGATTGAAAGGAACCCTGATTAAAAATCCGGGTCTTCAGAAGTGCAACTGTCCACCTGCGTAGACAGAAGATAATTCAGCCTTACGCCTGCTTTCTTATGTCTGCGAAGGCAGACAATCGCACTGCTAAAGACCTGGAATTCTATTCCAGGATAAGGCCCGCAATGCCCGAACCGCCGACATGGCCTCCGCCGCCCAACACGCCTGAGCCGCTGTCCGCGCATGACGATTTTTTGATTGGCTGCATTCGCAACTGGACGCCAAAACAGCCAATCCAACGCCTGTACCTCGCTGGGAAACTGCGTGATGAGACAGGGCTGGACCTGCGCTTTTGCCAAACCATCGTTAACAACTTCTGTAACCGTCACGCGATTTTAGTGCCGCCGCATGGCCTCGTGGTATGGTCAGGGATTTTCCTGCCCTTTATCATGCTGACAATGTTTCATGTTATGAACTTCTTCTTAGATCAGCGTCACGATGCAGCAGTCACGCATGTGGAACGAGTTATGATCACAGCCGAGAAACGGCATCTAAATCCGTTGTTTCTCTACATCTGTGTAGCGGTTACAGTTGTCAACGGCGTCTTCGCATTTTTTCGCGACAAGAAGACGCGGCGGCAGGTGGTAGAGGCCAAAGAGAAATTCGCGTAACAGCGGCATAAACACAAAAAAGCCACTCCCTGTGAAGGAAGTGGCTTTTTGATGCTTAAAAGTGGAGCTAAGCGGATTCGAACCGCTGACCTGTTCGATGCGAACGAACCGCTCTACCAACTGAGCCATAGCCCCGCAAGCAGAATGATTCTAGCACATGCGCTTCGGCAATGTCAATATCTTTATCACCCCTTCACAGCGCAATGTCGGTATTCTTCCCGTGCATCTCACGGTAACGCAAAAGCTCCAGGGCGATGAACAGCGGGTCCAAAGTCACAATGCTGCTGAGGCGCTCGATAACTTTCGCCAAAGCGCGTTCCTGCGCGTCGTCACGCGGCACTCCGGCGGGGGGCATCATCACATCCATTGTGTCCGAAATATGCTTCACCGCCGTCAGCACATATTGGGCCTGCCCGTGCGGATACTTGATAAACGGCGCGGACTTGTAGCCCAAACTGAGGCGCTCGGACAGCTTTTCCCAGGTTTGCGACGTTTCGCGCCCGGCTTCCGGCGGCGCGGCGCGGCCTGCGGACACAGGAGGCGCAGCGGCAGCGTCATCAGTCGGCAGATCATCGTCAAAGCCGCCCCGAAACTCATCCGGGATGGCGTCGTTCGCATCGCCGGATTCGGCGGCTTTTTCCGCGTGCCAATCAGCGGCGGATGTGCCGGTAATCAGGCGAAACGCGAGAATGCGCCCTGCCGCTTCCCGCAGCGCGTCTTCAATTGCGGTTGTTGCCTGGTTGTTCAGCAGATGCACCGCCAAATACTCGTCCTGCTTCGGCAAGGCAACGACAAAAAAGCTGCCGTCAAGGAGCAGAGGCTTCGCCGCCCGCAGCGCCAGCCAGACGGTCGGGTCCGCAATCTGCTGCCGGACCCGGTGACTTACGTTCGCCCAAATTTCAGAAGGTTCCATTGTTTCCTCGTTATCAATTCCGGCAAGATGACTGCCGCCAGCAGCAGCATGCAAAACCCAATAAACCAATCGCCCCAGCGCACATACGGCGTCAGCGTGGACCGGGACTGCACCGGCGCGGCGACAACAGCGGGCCGGAACAAGCCGGCTTCCGCCAGCACCTGGCCGGTCGGCGAGATCACCTGCGAAACGCCGGTCGCCGCGCTGCGAATTAAATACCGATCTGTTTCCGCCGCCCGCACCGCCGCAATCGCCGAATGCTGACGCGCCGCCGCCGTGCGTCCGAACCAGGTGTCATCTGTGGAGATCACTAACAGGCCCGCGCCCCGCGCGACTTGCTCCCGCAGAAAGCGCGGATAGGACGACTCAAAGCAGATGGTCGCGCCAATCTTTCCAACCGTCAGCCCGGCATCGAGCAGCGGCTGCGTGTCCGCCCCGGCCTTCATGTCAAACGTCGTGACATGGAGCGCTTCCAAGAAAGGCAGAAAACGCCGGCCCGGCACGAACTCGCCGAACGGCACCAACTGCCGCTTTTGATAGCTGCCGCTGACTACGCCCGACGGCTGCATGAGCAGAAGCGAGTTGGCGTTCTTGCGCTGCGTCCAGTCGTACTCTACGCCGCCAATGAGTGTGGCTTGGCGGTCCCGCGCCGCTTCCGCCGCAACCTGCATATGGGCGGGGTCAAAGTTCTGCAAATACCCCGGATATGCCGTTTCCGGCCAGACCGTCAGGGTTGCCCCCCGCGCCGCCGCTTCCCGGCTTTGGGCTGTGAACGTCCCCACCACCCGCACCGTGTACGCCGGGTTCTGGTCTACGTTCTGGTTGATGTTCCCCTGCAAGGCCGCCGCCACAAACGCCGGCTTCAAGTTCTCCGTGCGGATCGTGACAGCTCCGTAAACCAGTGCAGCCGCGACAACCGCACCAACCGCCATCGGAAAGGTCTTCTTGCCAGAGTTAGGTGCGGCGATTATCTCCGCAAGCGCGATGTTGACCAGCACGATTAAAAACGCCAGCCCCCAGATGCCGGCAAGCTTTGTTGTCTGCAAAATCAGCAGCGCCGAATGCTGCGTGTACGCTAGGTCGCCCCACCCCAGCCCAAGCGTTCCCGATTGCCTCCACCACTCCACAATCGCCCAAAGCGCCGGAACGCCGAGACGCCTCGCCCATACCCCGCGTCCCCAAAGCCACTGCGTTCCCGCCGCCCAAACGCCAAGGTAAAACGCCTGGTAGGCCGTCACCAGCACCCAGCCGACAACGCTCAGAGCCGGACCGATAATATGGCCCGCAAAGACCGCCACCCAGTACGCCATGACGCCGAGATAGAACACGCCCAGCGCCAGCCCATGTGCGAACGCCGTGCGCTTGTTCTTAAACGGAAACAGCGCCAGGAATGGCACCAGCCCGCCCCAGGCCAGCCAGCCCCAATCCAGATGCGGCAGCGCCCCCGCCAGCAGCAGGCCCGACAGCGCAGTCAAGGCCAGGGAGCGCCCCCCCACCCCCAATAATGGGGGAGTAAGAATTGGAACATGCCCCGTAGGTTCTGTTTGTTCTTCTCCGGTTCCCCCATTATTGGGGGCTAGGGGGCTTCCTGCTTTCTGCTCCTTAGTTGTCAACGCGCTTCTTTCCTGCTATACTACATTATGCAAGTGTTCCCAAAATTTCTTTTGTTCCCAAAACTTCTCAGGCCGCTTCTCGTCCTGCTGCTTCTTATCCCAGCAGGATGCGCCAAGTCGCCCAGCAACGGCAGTACCAGCCCGGTTTCCGGGCCGCAGCTTATCGTGACTATGACAGTGGCGGGCAATATCAACCCGAACTATTATTATTATATCCTGTTCAACGTCAACAACACGCCGGGACCGAGCGGCACCAGTGTCACCGGGCCGGTTCCTGTCGTCGCAACGCCCTACGGCAACGGCTACGCTGCAGGAGCATACACGAACTATGTGGAGTACAACAGCGGCCTTCCCGGCGGCACGAACTTCAACTATTTCGCGCCTATCGCCAACACAAACTTACTGCAATCCATAACACTTGGAGCATCTCGGCTCATCCAGCCGCAGGTGGTGAACGGCAATGAGCTGGTGTTTCAATTGCCGCTGGCATACCTCGCCACTTCCACGGTGACCGCCGACCAGATCAACAGCCTGCAAATCAATTTCATCGCAACCAACGTCGTTCCCGTGAACGGGCAAAACATTACGACGGCGAAATACTTTGACTGCCTGTATCCGCCGCAGCAGGCGGGGAACAGCTACGCCCAAATCATTGTCCGTGACGCCAACGGAACGCTGATGACGAAGAACTACACAAATCTCAATTCCGGCGTGAATGAAGGCAGCGGCGACGTAGCCCAATATGTCAATGGCGTACCGATTGTTGTGACCGGCACGACCAGCGACGGCGTCGTGACTGGCGACCTAGACATCACCGACTTCACCATTCAGCTTAACGCCGGGTCCTGATCCAAATTATACCCGGCACTTGTTCCTTAACATGCTTCACTTATGAAACGCTTGGACCGCTATTTGCTGGGCGAGATGGTGCTGCCGTTTGTCGGCGGCATTCTTTTGATTGTCGTCATGCTGGTCGGCAATACGCTGTTCCCGCTGATTGAAGACATCGTCAAGACCGGCATTCCGCCGCTGGTTGTCGCCCGTTTGATTGTCTTTAATCTGCCTATTCTTATCCCGCTTACCCTGCCGCCGGGCGTGGCGCTGTCGTCCGCCTGGGCCGTCAACCGCCTAGCGCGAGACTCGGAGATCACGGCCATCCGCATGGCGGGCATTTCTCTCAAGCGCCTGTTCCTGCCGATCATTTTGGTGGGAGTGCTGGCGAGCGCCGCATCGTTTCTGGTCGGCGACAAGGTCGTTCCTCCGGCGTGGCGGGAGTTTCAGAAGACGCAGGGGCAGTTGTTTGCGTATGCGCTGCAAGCGTCGCCGACGGTCGCCGAGAACAAAGTGTTCACGTTTCAGGACTATGCGTTCCATATCCGGGAAATCCGAAAAGACCCCAGCGGCCGGGCCGACAAGCTGCAATTGTTCGGGCTGGTTATCTTCCAGAACCCGGTTGGCCCAAACGGACTGGCAACCGTCATGACCGCCCAGAGTGCGGACTATGACCACGATGTTTGGACCCTGCACGAAGCGCATGTCGTCCTATTTGGAAACGACAATTTTGTGTCCCAAGAAGCAGTGACCCCAACGCTCAAACTGCCCCTATCGGTTCCGCTGGAAAGCCTCAGCAGCGGCGGGGTAACGACGCCGGATCAGTTTTCAATGGCTGAGCTTGGGAACCAAATGGCGGCGTTGGGGCGCACCGGGCAGGACACGACAGCCGCCGCTTACAACTACTATCGCAAGCTGGGCCTGCCGTTTTTGTGCTTCGGCTTTGCCCTCTGCGCCCCGCCACTGGCCCTGCGGTTTGCCCGTGCCGGCGCGTACACCGGCATCTTTTTGTCTATTGTGATGGTGTTTGTCGCCTGGAACACGCTGCTGCTGACGCAGATTCTCGGCTACGCGGGCAAAATGCCGCCCCTGCTTGCGGCCTGGTCCCCCGCCCTGCTGTTCACCTGCCTCGGCGTTTACTTTTTGTGGCAGATGGAGTAGCCATGTCCCGTAGGGGCGAACCTTGTGTTCGCCCATTCCGACCAGACAAAGGCGAACACAAGGTTCGCCCCTACGGGTTTTCT
>CAXTRL010000157.1:0-7770 GCA_964246575.1 uncultured Armatimonadales bacterium | reverse complement strand
CTGTATTACCTGGCCGACGAGATTGAAGGTTACTTCGGCGACGGCTCGGAGCTGGGCGTCAATCTCATCTACACGGTCGAAGACACGCCGCTCGGCACGGCGGGCAGCGTCAAAAAGGCCGAAGAATACTTAAAAGACGACACGTTTATTATCGTGTCGGGCGACGCGCTGACCGATTTAGACGTGGAAAAAGCGCTGGCGTACCACCGCGAGAAGCAGTCGGTGGCGACGCTGGTCTTGCAGCATGTGGACAACCCGCTGGAGTTTGGCGTCGTCATCACCGACGACAACGGGCGCATCAGGCGCTTTCTGGAAAAGCCAAGCTGGGGCGAAGTCTTCTCGGACACCGTCAATACAGGCATGTATATCCTGGAGCCGTCCATCTTTGAGTACATGGAGCCGGAAAAAAGCTACGACTGGTCCCAAGACATCTTTCCGCAGATTTTAGCCGAAGAAAAGCCGATGTTCGGCTATGTGCTGGGCGAATACTGGACTGATGTCGGCTCGCTGCAGCAGTACCGGCAGGCGCAGTACGAAATGCTGGGCGGCATGACCAAGCTCCCGATTGACGGCCGGCGCGAAGGCGGCGACATTTGGATCGGGGCAGGCACCGAGATTGATCCGAATGCACGTCTGATTGGGCCGCTTTGCATCGGCAAGAACTGCCGCATCAAGGCCGACGCGCATATCGGGCCGGACACGGTGATCGGCGACAACTGCCTGGTCGAAGAAGGCGCAATTCTGCAAAAGGCCATTGTCTGGGACTCCAACTACATCGGCGCACGGTCCCGCCTCACCGGCTGCACGGTCTGTTTCCGTTGCACTATCAAAGAAGACGTGGACATTCAGGAAGGAGCGGTCGTCGGTGACCGCTGCCATATTGAACCCGGCAGCACGATCCGGCCCTTAATCAAGCTCTGGCCCGACAAGATCATTGAAGCCGGCTCGGTCGTGACCATGAGCCTGATCTGGGGTTCCAAGTGGCAGGGAGCGCTGTTCCGCAACTTGGGCGTTTCGGGCATCGCCAATGTCGAGATGACCCCGGACTTTGCCTGCAAGCTGGGCGCAAGCTACGGCGCGTTCCTGAAAAAAGGCGCGACCGTGATTACATCGCGCGACTCAACCTTAGTCTGCCGGATGCTCAAGCGCGGCCTCATCGCCGGACTGGTCTCGGTCGGCGTGAACGTCTTGGACAACGAGGGCATGTCGCTGCCGGTCACACGCCATACGATCCGGTCGACCAATGCCGCCGGCGGCGTGCATATCCGCTTAGCCCCCGACCAGCCGAACTTAGCGCTAGTCGAATTCTACGACAAGAACGGCATTTACTTGTCCACGAACGGCCAGCGCAAGATTGAGACGATCTTCTACCGTGAGGACTTCGGGCGGACGGCGGCGGACGAAGTCGGCGCCATTGAGTTTGTGCCGCGTGCAATTGAGCAGTATTCGCAGGACTTTTTCCGGCTCTTGAACACGACCGCCGTGCAAAAGCGCAGCTTCAAAGTGATTGTGGACTATGCGTACAACCGCATCTCCGGTATCCTGCCGCAGATGCTGGGGCAGCTTGAGACGGAAACAATCGCGCTGAACGCTTACACTGACCCCAAGAAGTCGCCAAAGACGCCTGCCGACCGGGACGAGCTGGTGCAAAGCCTGAGCGAGTATTTGGTGACGCTCAAAGCCGACATGGGCGTCTTTCTGGGCGACGACGGCGAGCGGCTTTCCGTGGTAGACGAAACCGGCTACATTCTCTCCGGCTCCGATTTGCTTGCGGTCTTCGCCCTGCTGGTCGCTCGCGCGAGGCCCGGCGCACAGGTCGCTGTCCCTGTCACTGCGCCGTCCACGATTGACCGCATTATGGCGGAGCATGGCGGCGGGGTCATTCGCACCAAGACCGATGTCCGTTCCCTGATGGGAACGGCGGCGGAAGGCAAGGAAGGGATCGCACTGGCCGGCGACACGGCGGGCGGCTTTATCTTCCCCGAGTTCCATCCGGCGTTTGACGGCTTGTTCTCGTTCGCCAAGCTGCTGGAACTGCTGGCGGTGCAGGAAACGTCACTTTCGGAAGTGCGCGGAATGCTGCCGCCCTACTTTATGGCGTCGGAAACGGTCTCGTGTCCGTGGGAAGTCAAAGGCCGCATCATGCGTGTTCTCACGGCGGAGTCTGAAGGAACGCACACCGAGCTGGTAGACGGCATCAAGACTTATGGAGAGGACGGCTCCTGGGTGCTGGTCCTGCCCGACGCCTCCGAGCCGAACTTCCGCATCTACGCCGAAGCATCGTCGCAGGACGCCGCCAACGAACTGGTCCATCGGGCTGTTCTTCGCATCAGCGGCCTGAAGTAGGAGGCAGTGCCATGACGATGACGCAAGAGCGCCCCGCCCCTGCCGCCGAGGCGGCGGACGACGCGCCGATTGAAGACGTATTAGAAAACACATCAACGGAAGATAAGCCGCAGGATAAGTTCCTGCGGCCCCGCTTTTGGACGACTGCGGAATACTACGGTTTGAGTGACGCTGGCTTTTTTGACAACGAGCGGGTCGAGCTGCTGGACGGGGAGATATGGACATTGCCTGCACAGAAAACGCCGCACTTTTCAGCCGTGGAAGCCGCCGCCGAGGTGCTGCTGTTTGCCTTCGGTCCCGGCTTCACGGCTCGTCGCCATGGGCCGATGACACTGGAAAATGGCACGGAACCGGAGCCGGATGTTCTCATTGTTCCCGGTTCCTGGCGTGACTATACTCAGGTTCACCCAACACCGGCTGAGGCGCGTTTGCTTGTGGAAGTCTCCGATGCGACATTGCGGAAAGACCGCAGCACTAAGCGCGACGATTATGCACGGGCCAGCATCGCTGACTACTGGATCATCAACTTAGTCCATCGTCAGCTTGAAGTCTACCGCGACCCTGCGCCCGTTTCAAGCGGCCACGCCTATAAAAGCCTGCTGACGCTTTTTGACAGCGACACTATCGCGCCGCTGTCTGCGCCCAGCGGCGTAATTGCTGTGGCTGATCTTTTTCCTCCACTGGCTGCTCCATGAACATTGTCTCACTCCAACTCGGTCGCCCGCGCGAAAGCGTGTCTCAGCTTAAAGACGGCAATGACGCCCAGTGGGTTTCTTCCATCTGGCGCACCCCTGTCGATGAACGGCTGCATTTAGGCCGCACTGACCTGGACGGCAACGCGCAGGCTGATTTGAAAAACCACGGCGGGCCGGACAAAGCCGTCTGCTGCTACTCCGCCGAGCATTACCCAAGCTGGCGCGATTTGCTGAACTTGACCGAAGAAGCTTTCGGCCCCGGCGCGTTCGGCGAAAACTTTACGGTCACGGAGCTAACCGAAGACGCCGTCTGCCTCGGCGACATTTACACCGTCGGCACGGCCACTGTGCAGGTGAGCCAGCCCCGGATGCCCTGCTGGAAAGTCGGCCGCCGCTGGGAGCGTCCTGCCCTGCCGGGCGAGATGACGGGGACGGGCCGCACCGGCTTTTATCTGCGTGTTTTAGAAGAAGGCGAAGTCGGGCCAGGGGATGCGCTGACGCTTGGGGAGCGCCCGCTGCCGGAATGGACCGTCGCCCGCCTCAACGATGCGCTGTACGTTCATAAAAACAATCAAGCGCAGGACGAAGAACTTTCGCACCTGCCCCTCCTCGCTGAAGTCTGGCGGCGTACCTTCCGCCGCCGGGTGGGATTATTGAAGTACAGAGCTAGGTTAAAAGAAGCAAAATTAGAATGAGAGCGGGGCAGGGGCAATTCTTGCCTCTACGAATGGATAGGAATTATTTTTGCCGTATGCAGGCCGCACTCGCGTCCCAGGCCGAAGAAGCGAGTTTCTTCCTCACTCATGCCTTCGCCGAGCGGGCGGGATGTTTGAACGTCGCCGATAGAGACGTAGCCCTGCTCCCAGAGCGGATGGTAGGGAAGATCGTGCTGGGTGAGATACTGGTGCACGTCTTTGTTGGTCCAGTCGTAGATGGGGTGGACTTTGATGACGCCGGACTGGGCGGCAAGCGCCTGAATCTCCGCGCGGGTGGATGATTGCGACCGGCGCAGGCCGGCGATCCAGGCTTCGGCATGAAGGTCTGCCAGCGCCCGCGCCATCGGCTCGGTCTTGTTCATGGCGTTGAACTTCGCGATCCCCCCCACGCCCTGCTCCCACAGCTTGCCGAACCTTGCTTCCTGCCATTCCCGGCTGACGGGACTTTGGTAAACTTTGAGATTAAGATGCAGCCGCTCGGTCAGCGCGTCAATAAACGTGTAGGTTTCCGGGAACAAATACTGCGTGTCCAGCAGCACAACAGGGATGTCCGGCTGCTGCTGCGTGACCATATGCAGCAGCACGGCGGCCTGTGCGCCGAAGCTGGAACTCAGCACAATGTGTTCGGGCCAGCGGTTCAAGGCATACGCGACGCGCTCCTGTGCCGTAGCTGGCGCGAGCGCTTGGTTGGCTTCTTCTAATTCCGTAGGCGACATGCTATGTGACATAATGCACTTGACTCCTGTGTCTGGTAGTCTAAGAATGCCAACGCCGGGGTAAGAAGTTCCTGAACAAAAGAGATGCACAGAGAAACGGAAGCAGACACTTGACCACATTCCTGCGCGTCGCCCTGGTCGGCTGCGGCCTGATTAGCGACGACCATATTCGCGCTTACGCCGCCCATGCCGAGCGGGCCAAAATCACTGTCTGCTATGACATAGATGCCGAAAAAGCGAAATCTCGCGCGGCAGGGCTGGAAGCGCGTGTCGCGGCGTCTTTAGAAGACATTCTTGCCGACCCTGCCGTAGACGCTCTGGAAGTTTGTACGCCGCCGCACCTGCACCCGGAAATTTGCATCGCCGCCGCCCGTGCCGGCAAGCATGTCTTGTGCCAAAAGCCGCTGGCCCGCACCGTCGCCGAATGCGACAGCATGATTGCCGCCGCCGGCGCCGCCGGAACCGTGCTGTTCTACGGCGAAACCAATCGCACCCTGCCGTCGGCTTTAATGGCGAAACAGGCGGTAGACGCCGGATGCATCGGCCAGCTTGTCGGCATCCAGGCCCGGTTCGCCTACTGGCAGGGCGGCGAGATTATGAACACCGCTTGGCGCTACGACCCCGCAGTCGCCGGAGGCGGACAGCTTTTAGACAGCGGCATTCACGCCCTGGCCCTGCTGCACACGCTCGGCGGCCCCGTCCATTCCGTTTCCTGCTACATGCATCGGTTCCGGCCTGAAATGGGCGGCGAAGACACTACCGCCGTTGCCGTTCAGTTTGCCGGCGGCGCTGTCGGAACGCTGTTTTCGTCCCAAGCCGTCGGCACCTGGGTTCCCGGCCCGCTTCTCACCGTTTCCGGCACCGAAGGCGCACTGACCCTGGGCGGCGGCGCGGCCCTGACCCTGCACCAGCCCGACCTGCCGGACCGCAAAGAAGTCCTGCTTGCCGAAGACGGCAACTCCTTCGCCGCCATGATCGGCGCGTACCTAGACACCGTTCTGCTGGGAACTGAGAATCTGTCCCCCGGCGAAGCAGGCCGCCAGGACCTTGCGCTTGTCCTCGCCGCCTACCAGTCCGCCAACGAAAAGTGCCAAGTCTCGCTGGCTGATATTGCCGCCCCGTAAAAAAAGACTTAAAGTCTTGACTTTTTAGCAAACATCGCCTATAATAACATCGAAGGCTTTGAAGCGCGTAAGCGCGGCATTGCCTTTTTTATTGCCTGACTTCAAACGCGGAACTTATCTCGTTTTCTGAAGCTGACCATTTGTTTGTTCAAGCCGCTCGGCGCTTCTGCACATCGGATTTATATTCTTCAGCAGACTTAACCCATACTGAACATCCAAGTAAAGATAACTTCGTGCCCAAAAGGTGTGGTAGACATAGAACAACGATTGCTACAGCCTAAGAAGGGCACTTCAAATATTCCTCAAGTATTTCCTCTACCCTATTTATATTATCTTCTCCCGGATTGGACATTTTCCAACGATAACCCGTAAGAAGAGCAAGATGAAATACATCACTGCCAGGATACTTGTCAACAAAGACGTAAAAATCAGAAAGAAGAATACTTAGAACTTCTTCTGTTCTGCCAGCCTTATTCATTTCTTGTAAAGTTTTGGTGTTAAGCATAATTTCCTCATTCCTTATAACAGGGACAGCAAGTTGTAAACCTGTTTAGGGAAAATATCGTTCTTTCAAGTATGCGATGTACTTCTCGTCAACCGCTGGATTGCCTTGCATCTTTTGGAAAAGTTCCTGATGGGTCATTGTGCGAAAGTCTACTTCCCCATTCAAGTGTTGAACGAACGTGTTAATATTTTCACGATGGGCCGTTGCTTCTGCTGAAGGATGGTCATACCAGAGGTACAGAAGCGTAAACTCTTTGCCAAACTTGTTCGCCAAGCCTAAGATGTGCTTTAGCAACTGCGGTACTTCTAGCCGCGAGAACTTGATTTCTCGGTTATCTATCTTCCGGGCCAAAGCCTGACAATGCATTAAGCCGTGGCTTGACCAAAGCTCTGCATCTTCGGGAAAGTATGCGGGTCTGAACACGATGCCGCTTTTGTCTGAACCGTAAGGCTCTACAAACTTTGACTCAATCAAGAACGGCTTAGTCTCGTCCCCACAAAGCGCAACGTCTAAGTGCGGCCTGCTGCCGATGCGGGTTGGGTAAATCCGCTCGAAATTCAAATGGCCAGTGTTGGCAGGAGCGCCAAGCGCATCCAACAGGGATGCCATAGGACGGCTGCGCCAATAGTCAAAAACGTTGCAGACAAGCGCAGAAGATGAATGCGTTGCCTGCATCTTTCCGCGTTTGACTGTATCCCCTAACTCATCACCGCTTCCTGATGCAAACTCCGCTTTTGTTTCTGTGTTAAGCGTCTGGAACAAGTTTTGTTCTACTATTCGTGTGTAGCCATCGGCATCAATTGGAATACTGCGATTAGTAGCCCATTTCTTTTGCTGATCATAAATAGCTTGCTTGGTTGTTTTCATTCTTGCTCTTTCACCAATGTTTGTTCTTCTTCCTGCTTTACTCTGCGTTAGCCTGCAAAACCGTAAACGAAAAATCTATGTGAATTTTCAATCAATTTCGGGAACAAAGTCGTAGATGTTTTGTTAAGAGTATTGACAATGCGACGCTCAAGTGATAGAATAAGCATTGAGAAGATTTAAGCAGATATTATCTAAGGAGACTTGTACATAACATGGCGAAAACAGTAGGCATTGACCTCGGAACGACCAACTCGTGCGTGGCCGTTCTCGAAGGCGGGGAGCCGACGGTCATCCCCAACGCGGAAGGCACGCGGACGACCCCGTCCATTGTCGGCTTCACCAAGACCGGCGAGCGGCTGGTCGGCAACGCCGCCAAGCGGCAGGCGGTCGTGAACCCGGACCGAACGGTCATCTCCATCAAGCGCAAGATGGGCACGAACGACAAAGTGACGATTGACGGCAACTCGTACTCGCCGGAGCAGATTTCGGCGATGATTTTGCAGAAGCTCAAAGCCGATGCCGAAGCCTATTTAGGCGAAAAGGTGGACAAGGCGGTCATCACCGTCCCGGCGTACTTCAATGACGCCCAGCGGTCCGCGACCAAGACGGCGGGGACCATCGCCGGGCTGGAAGTCCTGCGGATCATCAATGAGCCGACGGCGGCGTCGCTGGCGTATGGCCTGGACAAAAAGAAGAACGAGACGATTCTTGTTTATGACCTCGGCGGCGGCACGTTTGACGTGTCCGTGCTGGACGTGGGCGACGGCGTCTTTGAAGTGCGCTCCACGGCGGGCGACACGC
>CAXTRL010000156.1:0-7779 GCA_964246575.1 uncultured Armatimonadales bacterium | reverse complement strand
AGAACGCGCCCGGCATCGGCGTCATACAGCCTCGGTATCAGCGACGTCAGCGTCGTTTTGCCTGACCCCGAATGTCCGACCAGGGCGATTAATTGCCCCGGCTCCGCTTCAAACGTAATCGCGCTCAAGGTCGGCTCAACTTGGGACTCATCATACCGAAACACAACTTGGTCAAACGCCACCTGTCCGCGCATCTGCTGAGGCGACAGGGCCACGGCATCCGGCGCGTCGACAATCTCCTGCTTGAGGTCCAGATATTCAAAAATGCGGTCAAACAGCGCCAGGGCGCTGGACACATCCACTTGAACATTCAGCAATCCCGTCAAGGGGAAAAACAGCCGGGCTTGCAGCACCGTAAACGCGACAATCGTTCCCACCGACAAATGATGATCGCCTCGCGCGACCACCAAATCCGCCGCCAGCCAGTAAACCAGCACCGGCGTCACGGAAAACGAGACGCCGATGAGGTTAAAGAACACCCGGAAGACCATCGCCTGCTTGGTCTGGGCATCGGTGAGCAGCTCGTTCTCGCCCGCAAACTTCGCCAGCGACAGCCCCGCCCGCCCGCTGGTCTTGGACAGCAAAACGCCCGACACCGAAAGCGTCTCCTGCATCGTCGAGTTCATGTCCGCCAGCCGCGTTTGGACCGTCTTGCGGATGCCCTGCCCCCACTCTCCCACCAGCTTGCCGATCCAGGCGAACAGCGGCAGAATGCCCACCGACAGCAGGGTCAGCCGCCAGTCCATGATCACCATCACAACCAGCGTGGAAAGAACAATGGTCGTGTTGGACAGCACCGTCGCCGCCGTGTCCGACAGCACCGACTGCACGCCCCCGACATCATTGGCAAGCCGCGACTGGATCTCCCCCGTCCGCGTGTCCGCAAAAAACCGCAGCGCCATCCCCTGCAAGTGCTTGTACAACTGGTTCCGCAGGTCCCGCATGATGCGCTGCCCCACTAGAATGCTGAGATACCCATAATACAGCGTCAGCGCCGTTGAAAGGAGCGTCGCCGCCAGCGTCAGTACAGTATCGCGGGACACCAGCGCCATGTTCCGCCCAAGCAGCCCTTTGTTGATGATCGCTTGCAGCAAAAACGGCGGAAACAGTCCCAGCGCCGCCGCCCCCAGCACCGTCACCGCAATCCCAACCACCTGCTTATGGTACGGTCGAAACGTCAGCGCCACCCGCTTCAGCGTGTCCGGCTTCAGCGGCTTCTTTTCCCGCTCCCCCTGCCCTGCTCCCGCTCGCCCCCCTGCCCCGCCGCGCATTGAAACTGCCACACACTAATCCCCCACTCTCATTGTACCTGCTGGGCATCAAAACAGACTTGACAAGCACCCCGTCATTTGTTATCATGTGTTACAATGGCAGGTAAACTTGTACGGCAACGACCTGGTGAGCAGCGGCGGGGAGACCCTGCTGTCTGACGGAGTGGGAGCCACCCGCCAAACCACCAGCAGCAGTCAAGGCGTGGTCTGGTCATCAGCCTACACCGCCTTCGGCCAGCCGATTGCGGCAGGGGGCAGCACGGGGAACCACTACCAGTGGGGAGCAGGCAGCGGCTACCGCTCGGACGGGTTCGGCCCGGCGGATGCTCTGCCGTTGACGAAGGTAGGATGCCGGTACTACGACCCGGAGTTCGGGTGCTTCCTGTCGCGGGACACGGTGTTGTCCCAGTCGCCCTACGTCTACTGCGACGGCGACCCTGTCAACAACAGCGACCCCAGTGGACACTGGATTATTAACATTGGGTCGCCCGGCGGGGGCAGTGCCAACACGGACGGGAGCGCAAACGGCGATGCTGCGACGGGCTACAGCGCGACAGGGCAAGGCACCAGTTTCCAGTCCAGCAGCGGAAGCTCTACCAGTTCCAGCAGTGGGAGCGGAACGAGTGACATTACCGGGGGTGTCAAGACTCAAGGTTTAACCTCAACTGTGAGTCTCACTTCGGCTCCTGTTACGCTGACAGCGCAGGAAAACAATGGGCATTTTGTTTCGGCGGGGTACTCTGGCAGCATAAACCTGTTCGGCCCCATTAGCGTCACATTCGGCGGAACAGCCAACGTAATGCCTTCTCTGGACCAAGCAAGTCTCGGAGTCGCTTATAGAAGTGGCGGCTTCATGGCAGGTTTGTCAGAATCTTCTACCGGAGTTACCATGCTCAGTATTGGTTACAATAAATAGTCGCTAGACTGTGCTTCGCGAAGGGCATTGGCACTTGCTTGTCAAAGTGTTGTTGCCCTTCGTCAGTCCTGACAATGCCCAGCCTGACCAATACCTAAGCTGAGGAATGAGATCATGCTCAAAATCATTTGCACCTGCCTTTTGACACTGGTGAACTTGTTCTGCCTCTGCCTAAATAACTGTTCCGTTCAAGCGCAAGATCAACCGACTAAAGAGCATCAACTTCTTTCTCCTTCCAGCTATATTCCATTGAAGCGGCAAGCCGCCGGGCCAGGATACGGCGAGCAACCTGTGCTGATTTGCGCTATCAACGGGCAGTCGGCAAAACTCATGGTGGATACCGGGGCATCGGTGTGCATTCTCAGCCAGAAAATTGTCCAGCAACTCGGCCTCAAGACGGAGCCTGCCTTCCTTGACGATGGCAAGCCGTCTCTTTGGAAAGGCAAACAAGGAACGGCAACATTGGCGTCTAGCTTCAAGGTCAGCAATGTTTCTTTTACTCAAATCCCCTTTCGCGTTCTGCCGGATCAAGAATTCATGCTTGCTCCAGAGGCTCCTAACGATACTCGTTATGACGGCATTGTGGGAGCCAATCTGCTGGAACACTTTGCCGTGCTGATAGACGCCTCGCAGCACCAGTTCGGCTTATGCCTGCCTGGTGATCTATACCTCAAGCAAGTCGCCGATTACGGCTTGACGCAGCCTTACACTGTACCAATCACAAAGAAAGATGATAGCCGCTGGTATGTTGAGGCACAAATCACTAATAGTAGCGTAGTAACGACCGAAACCCTAGCTTTGGACACTGGTTCCAATACCACTCAAATCTCAGACGCTGCGGCGCAAGCATTACACTTAAAGATTGTTGGACAAGACCACCAGACAAACGCCTATGGAGGTCGCATGGTTGGTCAAGCCAGTGTTGAGACGCTGCGCGTGGGAAACTTGACTTTGTCCGGTACTTCTGTGAGTGTGACACCAGCGACAAAAGATCAGCCTTCAGTTCTAGGCATGGACATCCTTTCGGGCTACCGGGTGCTGATCGACTTCCCCGCCAAGAAGATGTACTTGCAGTCAAACACTGCCGCCGCCATTCCCGCCGTCACCATCGGCCCGGCTCCCGCCACGACTGCGCCGCCTGCCAAGTAGCGAACGCACGTCGGCACTGCCTACTTCACTAGCTCGGTCAAGTTTTCGGGGCCGGAAGCCGTGCGCGGGAGCATCAACAGGTCACGCTCGCGGTCGGCGGCGTTGCCGGGAGCGTTGGGGACAAGGCTGTTGTTTGAGGAAGCCGGCAGCAGCGGAAAGACGCTCTCGGCGAAGCGGTAGGCTTCCTCTAGGTGCGGGTAGCCGGACAAAACAAACGTGTCAATCCCCAGCGCGGCGTATTCCTGCATCCGGGCATAGACAGTCGCCGGATCACCGACCAGCGCCGTTCCCGCCCCGCCCCGGACCAGCCCCACGCCTGCCCATAAGTTCGGGCTGATTTCCAGTGCATCACGATTGCCGCCATGCAGCGCCCGCTGACGACGCTGGCCTTCGGACTCCGACTGGGCAATCGCCGCCTGCGCCGCCGCCACCGTGGCGTCATCCAAACGGCTCAGAAGCCGGTCTGCCGCCGCCCAGGCTTCCCCCGTCGTTTCCCGCACAATCACGTGCAGGCGGATGCCGAAGCGCAGGGTCCGTCCCTCGGCAGCGGCCAGCGCCCGCAAAACGGCGATCTTTTCGGCCACCATCGCCGGCGGCTCACCCCAAGTCAAATAAACGTCCACATGCTTTGCCGCCACCGCCAGCGCCGCAGGCGACGAGCCGCCGAAATACAGCGGCGGGTACGGACTCTGGTACGGCCCGAACTGCTGCCGGGCATTCTCAATCTGACAGTGCTTGCCATGAAACGTCACACTCTCGCCCCGCATCAGCGCCCGCCAGATTGTGAGATACTCGTCCGCGTGGGCATACCGCTCGTCGTGATTGAGAAAGACCCCATCGGCTTCCATCGAGCCGCCGCCGGCCACAATGTTCAGCAGCACCCGCCCTTCCGAAAGATGGTCAAACGTCGCCGTCATCCGCGCCGCCAGCGCCGGCGGCAGCAGCGAAGGCCTGTGCGCGATCAAGAACTTGAGCCGCTTGGTGGATGGGATCAAGGCCGACGCAATCACCCACGGGTCCTGCTTGGCCCCCGTTCCAATCAGCATCGCCTCATAGCCAAGCGTGTCCACCGCCTCGGCGATCTGCTTCAAGTAAGCAAAGGTCGGCGCACGCTGGCCTTCAGGCGAACCGAGATACCGCTCATCGCCCTGCGTCGGCAGATACCAAAAAATGTGCATAAAATTTCCTGAAGCTGCGCTTCCTAAAGCTGCGACTTGACCCAGGCTTCTATCGCGGCGGCGGGACGTGCGCCGGAAGTCCGGGCGGCTTCTTTGCCGTGCGCGAACACCGCCATCGTTGGGATAGACTGCACCCCGTACCGTGCGCCCAGTGCCGGCAGAGCTTCGGTGTTGATCTTGACCACCAGCCACGCTCCGGCGTGAGACGCCGCCACGCGGTCCAATTCCGGTGCGACCATCCGGCACGGCTCGCACCAGGGCGCCCAGAAGTCCACAACCACCGGCAGCAGTGACCCGGCAAGCAGGGCGGCAAACACGGCGTCTCCCGGAACGTCCAGCGGCGTGTTCGGCAGGGGCAGCGCGGCTTGGCACTGCCCGCAGGTTCCGGCGTCGGCCAGACGCGCAAACGGAACCCGGTTGCGGCGTCCGCAGGCGGCGCAAATCAGCACCACGCCTTTATGGTCTAGGGTCGGCTTGGTCATGGGAGTTCTCTTTCCAAAAGCGGGCGGCGGTTTCGGTGTGGGTGGAAAACGCCAGCTCCATCGGTTCCCGCGCGACAGTGGCTTCGGAGGTTTCCGAAGACGGGGTAAACGGCGGCAGCGCGTCGAGCGACACGGGCTGGGCCAGCCCAAAGACCAGCAGCGTGCCGTCGGGAGCGCTCAACGTGTCGAACAGACGGATGCCGGCAGGGTCAATCGTGTACCCAGTTTCCTCAAAGACTTCTCTAGCCCCAGCCTGCTGCCAGGTTTCGCCGGTCTCAATAAAGCCGCCCGGCAGCGCCAAGCGCCCCGCCTGCGGCTCCTGAGTCCGCCGCACCAGCAGCAGGCCAGCATCAATGGGCAGCAGCACAACCGACACCGGCAGGGGGTTGGAATAAGTGACGCTGCCGCAGTGAGCGCACCGGCGCGGCCAGGAAGCATCGGCGGCAAACGCCGCGCCGCAGCACGAGCAGTGCGAGTTTTTTTGATATTCAGGCATGGCTGGGGTATTATGCCCGAAAGCGGTGCAGAGGGAACCAAGTACCGGGGTTGTCGAAAACCCCGGCAAGAAATGTCTTTCAGACAAGGAGCGGCCCAAGTCTCTTATCCCCGTTTTCGTCCGCAGGACGCTTCCTTGCCGGGGTTTTCGACAACCCCGGCCTCTTTCCTATGAACATCCAAGAATTCCACCACATCGTGATACTCACCGGCGCAGGCGTATCCGTCGGCTCCGGCCTGCCGACCTACCGGGGACCCGGCGGCCTGTGGGAGCGCGAAGACATCGCCAAACTTGTGGAAGCGCGGCACCTCCCCGGCAGCCTGCCTGGCCTGTGGCGGCTGTATTCCGAGCGCCGCCGCGTCGCACTAGCCGCCGCGCCGAACCCCGCCCACGCCGCTATCGCCTCCCTGCAAAACTCCCGGCCTGAAGCCGTCACGCTGTTCACCCAGAACGTCGACGGCCTGCATCAGCGGGCGGGCAGCCCCCAGGTCGCCGAGCTGCACGGCTCGGCGTTTCGAACTCGCTGCACCAACCCGAACTGCGCCCTGCCGCCGTTCGGCGACACACGCTCTTATGACGCCGTTCCGCTTTGCCCCCAATGCCGCTCGCCGCTGCGCCCAGATGTCGTCTTGTTCGGCGAAACGCTGTCTGAAGCCGTGCTGCGTTCGGCCCAAACTTCCCTTAACGCCTGCGATTTGTTCCTCGCCATCGGCACATCGGGCCTCGTCTGGCCCGCCGCCGCGTTTGTGCAGATCGCCGCCCAATCCGGGGCGCACACGGTTCTGGTCAATTTGGAAGCAGGCGAAGCAGCGGGCGAGTTTGACGAAGTCGTGCTGGGCCGCGCCGAAGAAGTATTACCAAAGCTGCTCAGGAGCTAATCCCGTAAGGGGCGCAGCTTGCCGCGCCCTCTGACCCGTCCGTATTGCTCCCCTCTCTCATTCTGATGGGGGAGGGGCCGGGGGTGGGGACCTCCCTACCCTTCCCCCGTAATCTTCAGCACCGCACTCCCATACTTCTCTAGTTTGCTCGGCCCCACTCCACTGACTTCCAGCAAATCATCCGCCGACTGAGGCCGGGCGCGGGCGATCTCTACCAGCGTCTTGTCGGAAAACACGCAATACGGCGGCAGGCTTTCTTTGGATGCCTGCTGGGTGCGCCACTGCTTCAGGTCTGCCAGCACGTCATCACTGCCGCCACCGTCATCCAGGCCCGCACGGGAGGGCGCACCGTAGCCGCGTGGAACAGTGGCGCTGACCGGCAGTTGGCCCTGCCACGCCGCCCGGCCCTCAGCGGTCACGGTGCAGACAAAGTAAGCGTCTTCATCGCCCTGGTGCATCAAGCCTTCGCTGAACAAAGACTCTAGGAACTTGTCGACAACAGCCACGGTGCTGCCGCGAAAGAGGCCGCTCAGCGGGTTTGCAGACGTTGGGGCCTTGTCGCCTAAACTTCCCGCCCCGCGCAGCAGCTTATTCAGCCGGGCTTTGCCGACCGCCGGGCGCAGGGCATCTAAGCCTTGCAGGACCGAGTGGATGTCGCCGGGGTTGATTTCCGAGGGCATGGGAACATATGGCAGGTTCTTCCCGGACACAACCGTCGCCGACTGGGCGGGCGGCGCATCACAGTTGTCGCAGCAGAACGTCGTCGCCGGCGGCTCCTGACGGTCGCCGAAGTAATCCAAAACAGTACGCCTACGACAGTACGGCGTCTTGCAGTAATCGACGATCTCGTCCAAGCGGCGCAAACGCTCGGCCCGCTGCTTTGCCAGCCCGGCGGCGATGGAGCGGCGGGCATCCGGCGGAAAGTCCGTGCGGGCCAGCGTCAGCAGGACGGCGTCCCCGGTTTGGGCGACACGCTTCACTAACTCGGCCCGTTCCAGCTCGCCTAAAGCAAGGCGGCACTTCATGTCGCTCCAGTCCAAAGCGCTGCCCCACCCCTTCGGCAGCTTGGCGTTTTTGTCGGCATCGGCAAAGCGGCGGATCTGCCCGAACGCCCGCTCGACGTCGCCCACCGTCATGGCCTCGTTGTCAATAAACCATTCGCGGGTGCGCCGGTCGGCGAAATGGTACAAGATGACGCAGCGCGACTTGCCGCCGTCGCGCCCGGCCCGGCCTGCTTCCTGGTAATAACTTTCCAGACTGTCCGGGCAGGCGCAGTGGACCACAAACCGGACATCGGGTTTGTCAATCCCCATGCCGAAGGCATTGGTGGCAACCAAGACCTGCCGCGTCCCGTCGAGCCAGTCCCGCTGCATTTGATTACGAACATCGGCGTCTAGGCCCGCATGGTA
>CAXTRL010000155.1:598-7910 GCA_964246575.1 uncultured Armatimonadales bacterium | reverse complement strand
CGCGGGTCGGCTTCAAGACAGACCTTGAGCGGCTGACGCTGGAAGTCTGGTCCAACGGTACGATGGCTCCCGGCGAGGCGTTAAGCCAGGCCGCAGAGCAGCTTGAAGCGCTGTTCCACCGCTTTGTCGAGTTCCCGCAGGGGCTGGGCGGGCGCATCGGCGGCGCAAACGGCACGTCGTTCCCGGTGGGCATCCCCGGTGCGCCGGACGCACGGATTGAGGAACTGGATTTTTCGGTCCGTACCTACAACTGCCTCAAGAAAGCCAGTGTGCTGACAATCGGTGATCTGCTCCAGATTTCCGAAAGCGAGCTGATGCAGATCCGCAACTTCGGCAAGAAGTCCTTGACCGAAGTGCGCGAAAAGCTGTCCACGTTAGGCCTGAGCATTCTGGGCGCAACCGATGACGACACGGCTTACGGCGATGAAGACGACGCCGACGATGATGACGACGCGGCAGCCGCCGAGTCCGACGAAGAGTAAAGGAACTTTGCTATGAACCACCGTATTGGAGGCCGCAAGTTCGGCCTGCCGAGCGACCAGCGCCGGGCGCTTTTGAAGAGCCTGGTCCGGGCGCTGTTCATTTACCAGACGATCCAAACAACCGAAACACGCGCGAAAGATGTTCGGTCCATCGCTGAAAAGCTAATTACCGGGGCGCGTGTGGACACGGTCCATGCCCGCCGCCTGGCTCGTGCTTACCTGAGCGATGAGACCCTGGTGCATCATCTGTTCACGCAGATTGCGCCGGAGTTCAAGACCGGCTCAGGCTACACTCGCACCGTCAAGATCGGCGTCCGGCGCGGCGATGCCGCTCCGATTGTGCAGTTGTCGCTGGGAACGGACCGGGTGCTTGGGATGCCGGTGACGCCGGAGAAGACCGGCCAGCCGAACCGGGTTCGCTAAGCGGTGCGGACGCTGAAGCTGACGGTGGAATACGACGGTACGGAGTTCAGCGGCTACCAGCGGCAGGGGCAGGGTGAGCGCACTGTCCAATCGGTGCTGGAAGAAACGCTGAAGCGGCTAGTACCCCGCGAGGACATTACGCTGTACGGCGCGGGCCGGACGGACATCGGCGTTCATGCGCTGGGGCAGGTCGTGTCGTTCCAAACCGAAAGCAGCCTGCCACTGGAGCGCTGGGCGATTGCCTTGAACTCGTTGCTGCCGCCGGACGCTGCGGTTGCTAAAGCCGAAGAAGCCGCGCCGGAGTTTCATGCCCGGTATTCGGCAAGGCAGCGCACTTATGGCTACTTGATCTGGACACGGCGTACCCGCTCTGCGCTGTGGGGCCGTTACAGCCTGCACTACCGGGGCGAACTGGATGCTGAACTCATGCGCGGGGCTGCCAAGCAGTTAGTTGGCACGCATGATTTCGCGGCTTTTGCCCGCTATGGCGGCAATCCGGGCCGGACGAATGTGCGGGACCTGCGCCGGCTGTCCGTGCGGCGTGTGCCGAATGGCCTGCTGGTGACGGCAGCCGCGAACGGCTTTCTGCGGACAATGGTCCGCAATCTGGTTGGCGGCTTGATCGCCGTCGGCTCCGGCAAAGTGCAAGCCGAAACTTTAATGGAGATACTTGCGACCCGTGACCGGGTGCTGAACCCGATTGCCCCCGCCGCGCCGCAGGGCCTGTGCCTGCTGCGCGTTGATTACTGACATCTAACTATTGGAGAAACACAATGTCGACTTATAGCGCCAAGCCGCTGGAAATGGAACAAAATCGGAAATGGATTGTCCTGGACGCCACTAATCAGTCCATGGGCCGGCTGGCCGTAGAAGCCGCCAAAATCCTGCGCGGCAAGAACAAGCCTGAGTTCACGCGGCATGTAGACTGCGGTGATCATGTCATCATCATCAACGCCGCCAAAGTCATGCTGACCGGCAACAACAAAAAAGATGAGCCGATCTACCGCCATACGCTGTACCCCGGCGGCATCCGAAGCATCACTCGTGGCCGCGAAATTGAAAAAGACCCGGTCGTCGCCATGATGCGCGTCGTCAAGGGAATGCTGCCCCACAACACGCTGGGGGCGCAGACGCTCAAAAAGCTGCGCGTTTATGCCGGGGCCGAGCATCCGCATCAAGCACAAAAGCCGCAGGACATCGTTTAATTACGCATCTAGGGAAAAACTATGGCAGAATCTACAACACGCTACTATGGAACAGGCCACCGCAAGAACGCCACGGCAAAAGTTTGGCTGTCTTCGGGACCAGGCAACATCACGGTCAACAACCGCACGACCGGCCAGTATTTTGGCCGCGCGTCTTTGGAAGCGCTTATCATGCAGCCTTTTGAGGTCACCGAGACTGTGGGCCGCTTTGATGTTTTCATTCGCGCTCTGGGCGGCGGCATCTCCGGCCAGGCCGGCGCGGTGCGCCACGGCATCGCCAAAGCTCTGGTCGAATCTGATCCCGACCTGCGCCCCGCCCTGCGGAAGCTCGGCTACCTGACCCGCGACCCGCGTGTCAAAGAGCGCAAAAAGGCCGGCCGCAAGCGTGCGCGTCGCGGCTTCCAGTTTTCCAAGCGTTAAGAGTCTGTCGGCAATGCTTTTTGTCGGGAACTTTCGCCGGGGTCTGCTGTCGTAAGAGAACAATACCCGGTGGGTAAGAAGGGCGAGAAACTCTAATGCTTCCCCTAGCGTTTGGGGCAAGTCCCCCGGACATTGCGATTATTTTAGTGCTGGCATTGTTTATCTTCGGCCCGAAAAAGCTGCCGGAGATCGGCAAGCAAATTGGTCAAGCCATGCGCGAGGTGCGGAAGATTACGGATGAGCTGACCGGCGCGGCGCACTCGGTTCACTCTGAAGTTGAGTCGGTCTACAAGCCTGTCATGTCGCCGCCGCATGAGTACGGCAACCCGTATTCAGGAACGAGCAGCGCGACGGTGGAAAAGGCCGTGACGCGCAAGACTTACGATCAGGACCCAGCTGACTTGATGGTTCCGGTCGTGCATCCGGCGCTCAAGCCCGAAGTGGAGCGCGAGGCGGCTTTAGAAACGACGTCTGACAGCGGCGTCTCGGACGCGGCAGACAAGAAAGGACACTGACATGCTTCCATTAGCATTTGGTTTCGGCGGCCCGTGGGACGTTGCCATTGTGGCGGGCCTAGTGCTGGTCCTCTTCGGATCAACGAAGATTGCGGGTCTCGGCAAGTCGCTCGGCGAGGGCATCAAAGAGTTCAAGAAGGCGACAAACGACGACGACAAAGTCGGACCTCCGCCGACAATGCCGGCTGCATCCTACCCCCAGGAGCCACCCGTGACGGCAGGCGTTAAGACCGAGGAGAAGCCGTAGCGATATGAACGCCTTTCAGATTATCCTGCTGGTCCTGCAAGCGCTGATCAGCATTGCGCTGGTCCTGCTGGTCATGTCTCAAACGTCCAAGAATGAGGGCCTGACCGGCACCATCGGCGGGAACGTGAGCGCGAACTTTAAGGGCAAACCCGGTTTTGAGGAGCGCCTGCAAAACTATACGCGCTATATTGGGATTGCTTGGTTTGTCGTCAGCATTCTTGTCGGCATTGCGTTTCGCGGCTCCGCTTAACGTACCCTCAACAAACGATTAAGAGCGCCCTGCCGGGTAATCCGGCAGAGCGCTTTTTTGTGTTATCATCCCAATCCTCAAGCCGCTTTGCGGTTGCTCTGCTCGCGGGTCCATTCCCACTCGGTTGTCTCCCCCAGTGTGGCAGCGCTCTGGTAGGGGTCTTCCTGTGCGGTCACGACGATGTATGAGTAAAACGCGACGGCGGAAGCAACATAGCCGGCGGCAATCCAAAAAAACATGGCAGCACTCTCCTATGAGTGTATTATCGGCGGTTCCCATTTTTTCAATTACGGTAATTATACGGTGAAAAATTCTCACGACATGAGAATTCTGCAACATTGAATTTCGCACTCCTCGCATTTTGTTGAGAGTCGCTGCCAGTTAAGATATAATAAAGGTGTTAGAACTGACGACGAGTGTTACTCGAAGACCTGGTTTAGTGAGAGGAACTGATGATGGACGCATTACTCGAAACAAACGCCGCCGTGGAAAGTGTACGGCAGGCTTATGACGGTACTTCCGACCGCCCCCGCCCGGAATGGGTGCGCGGCACCTGCCCGCAATGCGGCGATGAGCTGGTCAGCAACTGCTACTACGTTGGGGGCCGAGGTTACTTGGTGATCCATGATTGTTGGAGCAGCCTCGGCGAGAATCCAAGCTGCGCCTACCGCAAGGTGCTTTGAGACAATTACTTACCGCGAGAACTGACTTGGTTTAAGGAGAATTGAAGATGAGCTATGAGATGAAGGACGGCGCGGGCCGTGAGGTGACGAAGATCCAGATCTATCGGTTTGTCGCCAAAGACAAGCTGCTGGACATCACCGACCTGCTGGCGTTTGACCCGAAGCGCAGCAAGATCGCGTTTACGCTGGTCGAGCTGGACGAAAGCAACAAGGCCGCCCAGCGGGTCCGGCATTATGTGGATGCCGACGACATGAAGCTGGTCTGCACGGATCTGCTGGCGGGGACGTTCACTAGTTTTGAGGACCAAAAGGGCAGCGCCCACGACGACTACACCGAAGCGCGGGTGCTGTCGTTCAAGAAGGAAGCCAAGTACCGCCAGCCTTATGTGCTTCGCATTGACAACGGCCAGGGCGAGGTCTACGGCCAAGGCCAGGTGAAGATGGTCAAAGCCACGGACAGCTTGACGCTGCAACTGCCGGAGTTTGAAGCCCGCAAGATGGCGCTAGTTGTGCTGGACTACATTCATCAGTGGGAAATGATCCACTTCCGCAAGCGCCAAGACGCACGAACAGTGACGTTCACGCCAGCGGCGGACACTGCCGATGCCGACCAGATTGCCGCGTAACAAGAAGACGCAAAAAAGCCCCCGCGCGAACTGCGCGGGGGCTTTCTGCATTTCTTGCCTACCGGAAGGTCACTGGCTCTTCCGCCGCTGCTTGGCGGTTATCGTAGTGGTTCCGCAGCAGGCGCGGCGTCTCGCTTTCAATCGCCGTGCGCCCGAAGATCGTGTCCAGCGTCCACCCAGTCACAACCCGGAACTTGCGGCTCCAATGCGGGATCTTGACCAAATACGTTCCGCGCCATAGGAACCAGGCTGGCAGGCCGGAGAACTTCAGAAACTTGATCTGCGCGACCGCCGTTTGGTGGCCTAGATTGACGAACTCGCCCAGCGTGCGGAACAGGAACGGCTTCGGCTGCTTTCCGCGTAAGGTACCGAGAATGTTCCGCGCCAGCGTCACCGCTTCCCGCTCGGCGTTCTGCGCGGTTGCCGTGTAGGGACGGCCTTCTTCCAGCTGATTAGGAATGTTGGCGCAGTCACCCATCGCCCAAACGTCGTCCATGCCCTTGACCTGCATTGTCGGCTCGGTCATGATCGCGCCTTTTTGGGTTTTCTCGCACTGCAAAGTCTGCGTCAGCGGCGAAGGGATAATTCCTGCCGACCACAGCACGGTCCGGGTCGGGATAAACTCGCCTTTAGAGAGCGTCACGGACCGCTCGTCAATCTTAGCGATCTTTTGGCCCAGCCGCATCTCGATTCCGCGCTTCTGAAGCTGCCGGATCGCATACTTGCCGAGAGAGGGCGCAATCGTCGGCAGGATCTCTTCGGCCATGTCTGCCAGCAGGACGCGGATCTCATCGGGACGCACACGCGGGTAATTTCGGGCGGCTTCTTTCATCATGTCTCGGATAGACCCGGCCGCTTCCACGCCCGTATAGCCTGCGCCGACAACCATGACGGTCAGGAACCCGCGCCGGGCCACGCCGTCCGTTTCCTCATTCGCCTGCTCCAGCGTTGCCATTAAGTGGTTCCGCAGCAGGGTCGCATCGTCCAGTGATTTCAGCGTGAACGCATGGCGCTCCACATTTTCCTGGCCGTGGAACGATGTTGTGCTGCCCAAACTTAGAACCAAATGGTCGGCCTGCACTGTTTCGGTTTCGTCAGTCAAGGGCCGCTTGTAGGTAACGCTCTTTGCCGCCATGTCAACGTGAGTCACTTCGCCCATGACGAAGTTGGTCTTTTTCAGGAACGCCCGGATCGGCGAGATGATGTCCGCTTCGTCCAGCACGCCGCCCAAAACTTCGGTCAGAAACGGCGTAAACAGCAGGAAGTTGTCCCGGCTAATCAGGGTTACTTCCACTGACTCGCCAAGCTTCTTTTCTTTTTCCAGTGTCTGTGCGACCTTCAAGCCCCCGAAGCCGCCTCCGACAATGACTACTCGTGTTTGTGGCATGTCTGCCTGTCTCCTCTGTATTCTTCGCCTTATAGTATACCCGATTTAATCCGTGAAAAAAATCACAATATAGCGCCGTTTGCGAGAATCTCGTATGATGATGATATGAACGATACCCAATCCGAAAACCCCTGGCAGACACGCGGCAGCCGGGAAATCTACGTCAACCCGTGGATCCGCGTCCGCGAAGACCACGTCATCCGCGCCGACGGGCAGGACGGCATCTACGGCGTTGTCGAGTTCCAGAACTACGCCCTCGGCATCGTTCCTGTCTTTGGCAACGGCGACACGCTTTTGGTCGGCCAGTGGCGCTATCCGCTCGGCCTTTACTCCTGGGAAATCCCTGAAGGCGGCGGTCCCTTGGCCGTCCCGCTGCTCGATAGCGCCCGGCGTGAGCTGCTGGAAGAAACCGGCTTCACAGCGTCTTCATGGACTGACCTCGGCCTTTTCCACCTGTCCAACTCCGTGACGGATGAAGCCGGCCAAATCTTCCTGGCCCAAGACCTGACTGCGGGAGATGCCCAGCCCGAAGGCGACGAAGTCCTGTCTGTGCGCCGCCTGCCGCTTGCCGAAGCCTTCGCGATGGCCCTGGACGGACGCATCACCGACGGCGTTTCCATCATTGGGCTGGCGCGTGCGGTGAACTGGCTGGGGTAGGAACCATGTCCTGAAGGACACGGCTATTGGGCGCAGACGCCGAAAACTACGCCTTCGGCGCACTCGGATGAGAACCACTTCTAATCGCTTGTCTTAGCCCCGCGAAGCGGGTGTTTTGTGGCGTCTGCGCCATGTAGCCGTGTGTTTTAACACATGGTTTTTAGTGCCTGTTGACATACATCAAAACCTCATGTATAATAGAATTATCTTGATCTCGGGAGCTGCTGATGAACGAAGACGGAGAACTCAAAAAAGGCAGCACACCCCTTCTCATCCTTGCTGTGCTGGAAGGCCGCCCCAACCACGGCTACGCCATCGCCCGCGAAATCGAACGCCGGTGTGCCGACGCCCTAAAAGTCGGCGCCCTCGGGTGTTGGTTGCATTCGTGGCTGAAGCCTAGCGTTGAAGACTGAACAC
>CAXTRL010000155.1:0-588 GCA_964246575.1 uncultured Armatimonadales bacterium | reverse complement strand
CAAATCCTGGCAGCGCTTTTCCAACGCCGTCAATGCCGTTCTTGGTGACACACTCGGAGGAACCCCTCATGTTCAGCCCACCTAACACCCCTAACGTCAGCAGTTGGTTTCAGCGCCTCGAAGCCGCCTGGCGGCGGATGCCCGCTGAAGAGCGTACCCGGCAGCGCGAGGAAGTCCAGCAGCATTTGGCCGGGCTTGTCGCTGAGAAAGTCGCGCAGGGCCAGCCAAGCGAAGACGCCTGGAATGCCGCGCTGAAGCAGTTTGGCGACCCGACGCAGATTGGGCGGAAGATATACCACGAATGGTGCCAGAGTAAAACAGGGTTCCGCGCAGACGTGAGCGCCATCGCTTTTGGAACATGCTGGATTACATTAGCTCATTTTGCAGGAGATTGTTATCGGTTTTTTGACGGTTATCAAACCAATCACCACCAACTTTACCACCATCTCCTCGTTCCTATAATTTTTACTTGCGTGAGTTGGTTGATTCCTGTCGCAATCGGGCTTAAATATCCGTTGCAAGCAATCAAAAGCTGGTAATGGTCTAATTTAGTTTGTTTGTTGTATACTGTCGGCATGGTGACGCAAA
>CAXTRL010000154.1:0-7915 GCA_964246575.1 uncultured Armatimonadales bacterium | reverse complement strand
ACAGCGAAGATTACGACGGCAAACCCGTGGCAGCATTAGTCAAAGTGCGTCTCATCGAAACGAAATACGACCGGCTGCACCGGCCCTATGACGCCGTGACGACCCGCGCCGTCCAAACAGGTGCGGCAGGCACGGGAACGGTCACTTTCTCGTCGCCCCGGCCCGGCGACCTGCGGCTGGATGCAACTGCGTTTGACGCCGAAAACGACAAAATCACTGCGGAAGACACAATCTGGGTCGCCGGGGACGACTACGCGGATTACGATTATCCGGCGCTGGCTTTAGTGGCCGGCAAGCCGGAATACGCGCCCGGCCAAACCGCGACCATTCTGCTGAACACATCGCTGGTGCATCAGCCAGCCCGGCCCAAGACTCCGGACAACCTGGCCCGCCCGGCGCATCCCGACGCCTACGCGCTGGTGACCGTGGAAGGCGAACGGCTGGGGCGTCATTTGCGCCTGCATCTGACCCAGCGCTCCACGCTGATCCGCCTGCCGCTCACGGCGCAGGACTTTCCATCGGTCAGCGTCAATGTCGCGATTGTGCAGGATCACCAGGTCTACGAGCAGCAAGTGCGTTTATCCGTGCTGCGTAAGGACCAGAAGCTGACTGTTTCCGTGGCGTCCGACAAGCCGCGCTACCAGCCCGGCGAAACGGCAAGCTACACGGTCACGACCCGCGATTACTTAGGCCGCCCCGTGCCTGCCGAACTGTCGCTGGGCGTGGTGGACGCTTCGATTTATGCCCTTGCGCCGGATGCGTCCCCCACTCCCGAAAGCGTGTTCTACCTGGACCAGGAAGTGCGGGTAGAGACCGAGTTCTCGTTTGCCGCCCAGTACAGCGGCGGCGCGTACCAGACCGTGCAAGTGGCCGCGCCGTCGCCGCCGGCTCCTCCTGCCGCGAATATTCGTGTCCGGCGGCAGTTCGCCGACACCGCTTACTGGAACCCATTCCTATTTACGGACGCTGCGGGAACAGGCCAAGTTTCGTTTACGCTGCCCGACAACCTGACGACCTGGCGGGCGACCGCGCACGGAGTCACGGCAGGAACAGCAGTCGGCAGCGCGACTTCGGAAGCGGTTTCTTCCATGCCGCTTTTGGTCCGCCTGGCCCTGCCGCGTTTTTATGTGCAGGGCGACAACGCCGTCGTTTCGGCGATTGTCCAAAATTGTTCCGGCACGGTGCGGACCGTGCGGGTGTCGCTCAAGTCAGACGGGGCCGCGGTCACAGGCGCGGCGGACCGGACGGTGCAGATCGCGGCGGGCGGCGAGCAGCGTTTGGACTGGCAGGCGTCGGTGGCTCCCGCCGCGCCCGGTGTCCGGTTCACGGTGACGGCGGACGGCGGGGCTAGGGCAAGGGACGCCGTGGAAGCGACGCTTCCGGCGCTGGTGCCGGGCCTCCAAGTCGTGACGGCTTCCGCCGCCGCGCTTTCCGATGCGTCGGCGACGGACACCCTAGACTTCAGCACTTTGCCGCCGGGCGCGTCCGTGACGCTCACGCTTTCGCCGTCGCTGGCGTCTTCCTTGTTTCCGGCATTGGATTACCTAACATCGTACCCTTACGGCTGCGCCGAGCAGACCATGAGTTCGTTTGAGCCGGACATCGCCGTCGCCCAAGCGCTGGGGCAGCGCGGCGCGGGCCGCCTGCCCCCGGCGACGCTTGCGGGGCAAGTCAATCTGGGCCTGCAAAAGCTGTACCGCTACCAGCACCCCGACGGCGGCTGGAACTGGTGGGAGTTCGACCAAACCGACGGCGACATGACGGCTTACGTTTTGTCCGGTTTAGTGGAAGCCAAACGTGCGGGGTACTTGGTGGATGACCAGCGGATCGTGCGCGGGGCCGAGTGCTTGAAGCGCCTGTTGACAAGTGAGCAGGAGCTTGGCAAACGCGCCGACTGGCTGCTGGCCTTGTCGGAAGCGGAGCCAAGCGCCGCCGCAAAGCCGCTGATTGCGCTGTACGCCAAGCGCAGCGCTTTGGACACTTACGGGCTGGCATCTTTGTGCCAAGCGCTTGCCGAGACGGGGCAGACAGCGCAGGCAAAGACCCTGAGCGGCGAATTGGAAGCCAAAGCGACCGTGCTGGGCCGGGCGGCGTTTTGGACTGATGAAGCCGGCGGCTACTCCTGGCGCGATGACAACGCCGCCGTGACCGCGCATGTCCTTCGCGCTCTCCTTGCCGCTCATTCTGCGAGTCTTCTTCTGCCGTCCGCCGTGCGCTGGCTGCTGGCGAACCGGCAGGGCAATGACTGGGGAACGACTCGCACGACCGCAGAAGCCGTCTTAGCGCTGGCAAGTTACCTGCACGCGACCGGCGAGCTGTCGCCCCAATTCACGGCCCATGTCACTCTGGACAGCACTTCTCTTCAAGACCTTGCAGCCACGCCGTCCAGCGTCTACGATGCGCCGCTTTCCGTGACGCTGACGCCCGGACAGCTTGCCGGTCACCATGCGCTGACTGTGACGAAATCCGGCACCGGCACGCTGTATGTCAGCTGCGTCATTTCTTCGGTCCTGCCGCCGGCCCTGGCGACGCCGCAGCAGCACGGGCTGTCCGTGCGCCGGGTTTACCGCGTTTCCGCCGAAGACCCGTCACGCGCCGACGTTCAAGCGTCAGGCTCAGAGATGGACGTGCAGGTGGAAATCAGCGCCGACGCCGCGTACCGTTATGTTCAAGTGGAAGACCCACTGCCTGCCGGGTGCGAAGTCGTGTCGGATAACGGCGAAGACGGCGCGTATCCGCTCGACTCGTCGGACGGCACGGCAGGCTACGCACGTCAGGAAGTCCGCGACAACCGCGTGGTCTTCTTTTTTGACAGCCTGCCGAAAGGCCGGACCCGGCTGACATACAAGCTGAAAGCCGAGACGCCCGGCGTTTATCAAGTCCTGCCCGGCGTGGCGTCGCTGACGTACTTTCCGGAAGTGCGCGGCAACAGCGGGCTGGTAAAGGCAAAAATTGGAGAGCAGCAGCCATGAGAAATTGGACAGCCATTGTGTTTTGCGCGTTCTTGCTGTCTATTGGTCCGGCGCAGGCGAAGGACCCGAACGGGCCGGCCATCGGCAGCGATGCGCCGGCGTTTGTGCTGCCGGACACGGCGGGGCAATCGGTCTCGCTGGAAGCCTATCGGGGACGAACGGTAGTGCTGAACTTTTGGGCGTTCTGGTGCGACACGTGGAAGGCGGAAATGCCGTCGTTGCGGGAACTCGCGGCGGAGCAGGACGACCTGGACTTTCAGATTGTCGCGGTCAGCGTGGACGGAGCGCGGCGCACGGAGTTTAACCGCCGCACCGGAGGCGTCGTCCCGTTTCCGGTGCTGCTGGACGGCGGGGGCCAAACTTCGCGCCGCTACGACATCCATCATGTTCCCACAGTGGTGATTGTTGACCCGGATGGGATCGTTCGCTTCACCGCATATGGCTACCCCGGCAACCAGGTCATTCTGCATGAGCTGCGGCGCATCGCATCCGAGCGGCACTCCAAGTAATCAATAGGTATCTGACATTGAGAGCAGCGTTGCCGAGAAACGAAGAAGCAAAAATGTGACCTTTTGGCAGAGGGGATATTTTGGTATACTGTTCCTATATCGCTTTGCAAAGGTAACGCTCATGCCACTCGACTCTTCAAGCCCCGAACCCGCGCCCGTTCCCGCGCCAGCGGCGGCACATGACTGGGAAAATCCGTTGCTGCTTTCGCGGAACCGGGAGCCGGCGACGGCGACTTCTATTCCTTATGCCGACCGGGGAACGGCGACAGCCGGGGAGCGCGGACTGTCGCCGTTCTTTCGGCTGCTGAACGGGCAATGGCGATTTTCTTATTGGCCTTCACCGGCGGCGGTCCCCAACGGCGTGGAGCGGGACGATTTTGATGAAGCAGGCTGGGCCGACATTGCCGTGCCGGGGAACTGGCAGCGGCAGGGGTACGGCGTCCCGCAGTATACCAACATCGCGTATCCGTTTCCGGCAGACCCACCGTTTGTGCCGGATGCCAACCCAGTAGGGGTGTACAAGAAGTCGTTCATGCTGCCGGAGGACTGGCAAGGCAGGCGCGTTTTTCTGCACTTTGCCGGAGTTGATTCCGCGTTTTACTTATGGCTGAACGGGCGGCAGATCGGATACAGTCAAGGAAGCCATCTGCCGTCTGAGTTTGACCTCACGCCACAGTTGCAGCCGGGCCGCAATACGCTGACGGTTGAAGTATTCCAGTGGTCCGACGGCAGCTATTTGGAAGATCAGGATCAGTGGCGGCTCAGCGGCATCTTTCGGGACGTGTTCCTTGTAGCCCGCCCGCCGGTTTATATCCAAGACGTGCGCCTGCGAACGACGCTGGACACGGCCTACGCAAACGGCACCCTGGAAGTCGCCGTTACCCTCCGTAATGCCGGTTTGGGGGAAAGCGCGGGGAAAGTCAGCGCCGTGCTTTTGGATGCCGATGGGGCGGAAGTCGCGGCAGGGGAAGTCGGCAGCGCCGCGCCCACGCCGGGGCAGACGGCACAGTTGGAAACTCATCTCACGATGACAAACCCGCGCCTTTGGTCCGCCGAAGAGCCGCATTTGTACATGCTGCTGCTGTCGCTGGAGGCGGAAGGGGTGCAGACGGTGGAACGGTTTGCGGTCGGCTTTCGGGACATCAAAATTGAACAGGGACGGCTGCTGCTGAACGGCACGCCGATCACGCTGCGCGGGGTCAACCGCCATGACACGCATCCCGATCTCGGCCATGTCACGCCAAGAGCGCACATGGTTCGGGACATTCAATTGATGAAGCAGCACAACATCAACTGCGTCCGCACGTCTCACTACCCGAATGACCCTTACTGGCTGGATTTGTGCGATGAATACGGCCTGTATGTGATTGATGAAGCGGATTTGGAGACGCACGGCTTTGGCATGGACGGCGGCGATTGGAGCCGGCTTTCCCACACTCCCAACTGGCGCGACGCTTATGTAGACCGGGCGGAGCGCATGGTGCAGCGAGACAAGAACCACCCATCCGTGGTTATGTGGTCCCTCGGCAACGAGTCGGGATACGGGCCGAACCATCATGCCATGATTGACGCCATTCGGGTGCTTGATCCGGGCCGGCCCATCCACTACGAGTCGGCGTCCAGCGAGGATTACGCCGATTTGGACTTAGTCAGCAAAATGTACACGTCGGTGCCGGACCTTATCACCGAAGGGGAAAGCGAGGACGCACGTCCCTTCTTTTTGTGCGAATACGCGCACGCGATGGGCAACGGCCCCGGCAGCCTGAAAGAATACTGGGAAACGATTGACAAGTACCCGCGCCTGCTCGGCGGATGCGTTTGGGAATGGGCCGATCACGGCATCCGTCAGCGCACCGAGACTGGAACCGAATGGTTCGGTTACGGCGGCGACTTTGGCGACGTTCCCAACGACGGCAACTTTTGCATTGATGGATTAACGTCCCCAGACCGCGTCCCCCACCCGGCTTTGCTGGAATTGAAAAAAGTTCTTGCCCCCATATGGGCCGAAGCCGAAGATTTGCAGCACGGCACCGTTCGCATTCACAATCGCTGCGATTTTTCTTCCCTCGCACATCTGGCGGCGTTCTGGCGGGTGGTGAAAGACGGCGAAACCATTCAGCAGGGCGTGCTGCCCCTGCCTGAAATCGCACCGGGCGCGGACGCCGTGCTGACCGTGCCGTATGCTCTGCCGTCGGTGGGGGAAGCGTGGCTGGACATCAGCTTTACGCTGAACGGGGACACGCTTTGGGCGGCGCGAGGGCATGAAGTCGCCTGGGCGCAGATGGCGTTGCCGACGCCGCCCGCGCCGTTGACTGAGCTAGTTATGGATACCATGCCGCCGCTGACGGTGCAGACGTCGGGGCGGATTCTGGAGATAGCCGGGGCGGATTTCCGGCTGGCATTTGACCAAACCACAGGAATGCTGACGCAGTGGGAATACAAAGACAAGCCGCTGCTGCTATCCGGGCCGGCACTGACGGTCTGGCGTGCGCCGACCGACAACGATTCGCGGGCGGCGGCGAAATGGCGGCGGGCGGGCCTGGACCGGCTGACGGCCCGCTCCGTGTCCACATCCTGGGCGCAGCCGCTCCCGCAGGCAGTGCAGGTGACGGCAAACACAGTCCTTGCCGCCGTTTCGCACTTTCCGGCCTTTGCAGTGACTTATTCGTTCACGGTCTACGGCAGCGGGGACGTTCTGCTGGACACGCGTGTTGCGCCGCTTCGGGACGACCTGCCGCCGCTGCCCCGGATGGGGCTGGAAATGACGCTCACGCCCGGATTTGAGGAGTTTGCCTGGGACGGCCTCGGCCCGCACGAAAGCTACCCGGACCGGCGGGAAAGCGTCAAGCGCGGCATTTATTCCGGCACGGTCTCGGAGCAGTTCCAAAATTATGTGCGGCCGCAGGAAAACGGCAGCAAGTCGGATGTCCGCTGGGCCGCCCTTTCGGGCGACCACGGCCTCGGCCTGCTGGCGACGGCGCAGCCGCTGCTTTCAGTCAGTGTCCACCACTTCACGACGGCGGACCTGGCAGCCGCCGAGCATACGTTTGAGCTTCAGCCGCGCCCCGAGACGGTGCTGCACTTAGATTATGCTCAAGGCGGCCTCGGCAGCGAAAGCTGCGGCCCCGGCCCGCTGCCGCAGTATTTGCTCCTCCCGGCGGAACTGCGGTTCCGCGTTCGCTTGACGCCGTTCTCGTCCGAAGCCGTCTCGCCGCTAATTCTCAGCCGTCAAGTGCTGCCGGAAGTCAAAGATACAGAATAAAGATTCCCCCTAGCCCCCAATAATGGGGGAACCGGATAAAGAAGAGATAGACCGGGGATGGCCTGTCCTAAATCTTGTTCCCCCATTATTGGGGGCTAGGGGGAATCTTTTGGACTTCTTATAGTCTCTAAATGTAAATTTTGTACGTCGGTATCCCAAGAACCGGGCCAATGATCGCCCACAGCGCTCCCATCGTGTAGTCGCCCAAAATCAGGCCGAGGAAGAACGGAATAGCCCGGCGATGCAGGCCGATCCCGCCGTAGCGAATAATCAAGAACTTCAGCGCCCAGGCGATAAAGATGGGCAGCCAGAAGTATTCCATCGCATACGACAGCGCCAGGGCGTAGCCGGCAGGGTGGAACGGCCACCAAACAAAATTGATCCGCATGAGTGACAGCGCAACGGTGAATGCGAAGCCTGCCGCAATATAGTACAGGCCGGTGGAAGCCGGCGGCACCGGCTGATTGAGCCAGCCAGCCAAACGGTTGTAGCTCTCTCCCCCGACAAAGCTCTTAAACCCGGCATCTTTGGCTTCGCCGCCGTAAGCATATAGAATGTGCAGGTGCGCCCAGTACGTTGACAACAGGCTAATGACCGAAGCGAACGCCAGGATGCCGCACAGCTTGCCGACGCCGACCGACGGCTTACCGTCCATCATCTTAAAGGCTTCCAGCTGGTTCGGCATCGGATGGTTGCGGTAGCCCCGGTTGAACCAGTACAGCACCGACAGCAGGGTCAAGTCCTGCGCTCCGAGCGCCCGCGACCCAAACAAAGTCAGCAGCACCTGCACCGGGTTTACCCAAACAATCTCATGCGGCGAGCCGAACTCCGCCCGGACGCGCGTGATCACAAAGCCTAAAAAGAACACAATTAGGAAGAACGCCAGCGCGACCCAGCCGCTCATCCCGATCAGCGCCGAGAAGATGCCCAGCAGAACGCCGCCGACCAGCAGGCCGCCGAATGCCGTCCGGTAGCGCCGGGCTTCCACCGGGTCCGCCGAACGCGCCCCCAGCCAGGCCGACTCAAACACTTGCCGCCAGTACCCGCGCCCAGCGTACAGCAGCATCAGACCCAGCCCAAACCAAGCGCCGGTGGCCTGCTCCCCGAAATAGGGAAACGTGCTGGTCTGCCCGCTGTTTTGGTTGGCGTCCCACCCATACACGTCGCCGACC
>CAXTRL010000153.1:0-8059 GCA_964246575.1 uncultured Armatimonadales bacterium | reverse complement strand
ATGTGCCATAAATATCCTCTACCTCAGGGCGAATTCTTACTGAAACAAAGCCAGCGACTTGTGCAGTGTTTGTATGATACCCCAAGCCAGCGGCAAGCCGACGACCAGCCAGCGAAATGCCAAAATCGGCGTTGTGTTTCCCATAGTTTATTCTCCCTAATGCGTCGCTTGCTCTTGGAGCAGGTGCAACTGGTCTGCCGGGGCGTAATGCACCGGCACGACCGGCTTAATCAGTAAGTTGCAAACAAAGCCGACCGCTAAAAAGCCCGCCATGATGTGCAGCGGCAGGGTATATGCCTCGGCGGGCGCGACATGATGCGCGGCTTGATACTGGCCCAGCGTCGCGAACAAAAGCGGCCCGGCAACGCCTGCTGCCGACCAGGCGGTCAGAAGGCGTCCGTGAATAGCCCCGACTTGCAGCGTCCCGAACAAGTCACGCAGGTATGCCGGAGCCGCTGCGAAGCCGCCGCCGTACATGGAAATGATCAGCGCCGCGCTGCCGATGAACAGACCGATAGAGCCGAGGCCCGCCGCAATTGGGACAAAGATGTAAAGCAAGAACCCTAAAACGAAGTAAATAAAGTACGTTGGCTTGCGCCCAATTTTATCGGACAGCGACGACCATAAGAACCGGCCCGCCAGGTTAAACAAGCTCAGAAGCCCGACAAAGCCTGCCGCGGCGGCGGCGGCAGCTTTCGGGGAAAGGTGGCCCAGGAACAAAGCTTGAATCATTGGCGACGCCGCAGACAACAGGCCGATGCCGGCGGTGACGTTGCAGAACAGCACCAGCCAGAGCAGGTAAAACTGCGGTGTTTTGATGGCTTCCGACGCCGTAACGCCGTGGGTCGTCACCAGCGCGTTCTTGTTTTCGGCGGGAACGTAGCCGTCTGGCTTCCAGTCGTTTGCCGGAACCCAGATCGTGAAGACGCCGAACATCATAGCGACAAAGTACAGCGCCCCCAGCACCATAAACGTCTGCACCACGCCTGGATCGGTGCCGGCGCTGAAATGCTTCATCAGCGTGTCTTCCAGCGGCGCAGCGATTAATGCCCCGCCACCGAAGCCCATAATCGCAAGCCCCGTCGCCGTGCCAGGCCGGTCCGGGAACCATTTAATCAGGGTTGAGACCGGCGAAATATAGCCGATGCCGAGGCCGATGCCGCCGAGAACGCCATAGCCGAGATACACCAGCGGCAGAATGTGCAGGCCCAGACCCAGCGCCGCCACATAAAAGCCGGAGCCGAAGCACAGGGCCGACGCCAGCATGGCTTTTCGCGGCCCGGACCGCTCCATCCACTTGCCGAACAGGGCCGCGCTGAGACCGAGAAAGACAATCGCCAGCTCAAAGATGGCGGTGACCTGAACCACGCTCCAGTCCCCGGCGACATGACGGGTCTTCGTGCTGCCCAAAAGCTGCGTCAGCGGCGTGTTAAATACGCTGAACGCATACGCCTGGCCGACGCAAAGATGAATGGCAAGGGCCGCCGGCGGCACCAGCCAGCGATTAAAGCCGGGCGGCGCAACCGTGCGCTCCCGGTCCAGCCAAGACGGCATAATAGAACTGCTTTCTAAGTGACTGCGTCCGAGAAGATGTCTTACGAGGATCGCTTGCGAGGGTTAGATGAGGCAGATGTACCCAAAACTGGGCGTTCCTACCAAGTGCAGTCGAGCGCCTTCAGAAATGCGCGGGCAATGACCCTGTGACCCGTACAGATTGTCGTACTTGTCCAGCTTCATCTAGGACGCCTTTTTGCCAGCACGATTCCGCCCCACACCATCCCAGCCATGAGCGCCGTGACGCACAGAACCCAGCCGAAACTAAGCCGTGGGAAGCAGGAGTAAATAATGTACGCCAGAACCACCGTCCCAACCGCGGCGTTGCGGATTTGGAAAAATGTCCTGACCATCTTTCGGTTTGACGCCCGCGTGGATGTCGTTTTAGCAGGAGATGCCGGCAGGGCAAAATCCGGCAGCGCCGCAGTCGGCGGCGGAGGCCAAGCTCCTTCCAACGGCTGACTCGCCTGCGCGATTTGCTCCCGCATTGCTTTCTTCTGCGCTTCCAGACGTGCTTCTTTTTTGTCGCCTACCAGGAGCACGATCAAGAAGCTTGCGCCAATCAGCAGGCCCAGAACAAGTAAAAACAGATACATGAGGGCTTGATTTCCTAATCTTGCAGCATCTTTTCCGTTTTGGCGTTCGTCAATCGCCTAGCTAGCTTTTGGGTCTCGTGGTCATCGCGCATGGTCTTCGTGAGGACAATCGTGGAGCTGACCGTAAAAAACAAGCCCATGCCGAGAAAGCCGCGTATCCAGATATTAACCGGCAGCTCCCAAATGCCGACCGTCATCAATGCAAGCGAAATCACAAACGACGCCTGCACAAAAAAACGCCAGCCAGGGCTGTCTTGCTGTAATTGCGAGTTTTCCATCTTGACCCTTTCATAAAGTCACAAAGCAGGTAAAGCCACAAGTTAAGCCAGTGCTTGCAGCAGATGCCGGGTGTAGTCTACGGAGCGGGAGACGGCGGAAAAGGGGTCTTCTTCGCCTTCGTATTCAATGTTCAGCCAGCCGTCGAAGCCGGCCTCACGCAGGGACGAGATGCAGTCGGACAGGTCGACTTCCCCTTCGCCGATGGCGGTTCCGGCGAACTTTAAACCTTCGGTGCCGACGTAGGCGAAGCCGGTGTAGTTGTCGGGGACGAGTTTGAAGTCCTTGAAATGGACCATCGCGGCGCGGGGGGCGAGCGCGGCGACTTCCAGGTGCGAGGGCCGATGCACCAAGAGAAAGTTTCCGGTGTCGGGGTTCGCTTTCAAGGCCGGGCTGGCGACAGCGTTTAAGATGGTCTGCACCTGCTCGCTGCGGCCCGCCAGCCGCCCGTGATTTTCTAAAGCCAGCGTCACGCCCTGGTCATACGCATACGCGGCGGCTTCTTTGAGGCCCGCAATGATCCACAAAAGGCACTGCTCGTAGGTGAACTCTGGCGCGATGTCCCCGGCGAAGACGCGGACAACTTTGGCGTTAAACTGCACGGCGTAGTCTACGCCGCTGGTGATCTTCTGGACTTCGGCGGCCCGCTCGGCTTCCCCTGCCTGGACAAAATTGTTGGCGACGGAATAAACGCCGACGGGCAGGCCGGTGTCCTGAAGCGCCGCGCGGACTTCCGGCAATTCGCGGGCAGGGTCGCGCCAGAAGAAGTCCAGCAGCTCAACGCCCTGGACGCCCAGCCGCTTGGCTTCTTGAATAAACCCGGCAATGTCAATTTGCCCGCGTTGGTACGCCCGCACATAGCTGTACATGCTCAATCCCAGTTTCATAGTTCTCCCATCTCTTTCAGAACGCGCTCGGCATACAGCAGGCCGCTGATGCTTTTCGCGTCAATAATCTCGCCGATCTTGATCATGTTCAAAGCATCGGCAAACGGCGTCGGCAGGATTTCGAGGAACTCGTCTTCGTCCGTGTGGCCTTCTGTTTTTGTCAAATCCAGCGCGAGAAACGTGTGGATCACTTCCGTGGAATAGCCTGGGGCCATGAACGACTGAAACAAAGGCATCATGCGTCCAGCGGCATAGTTGATTTCTTCAGCCAGCTCGCGCCGGGCGCAGGCTTCCACTTCTTCGTTCGGGTCCAGCGTACCCGCCGGGATTTCCAGCAGACTGCGTTCGGCAGCGCGGCGGTACTGGCGCACGAGAATGACCGTGTTTCTATCAAGCATCGGCACCATCGCAACAGCCCCGCGATGCTCGACAATCTCGCGCTGACTGGATTTGCCGTTCGGCAGCCGCACCGTGTCCAGCCGAAGTTTTAAGATGCGGCCTACATAGAGTTGTTCGCTGCTTGTGGCGATTTCTTCGTTATCAGGCATATTATTTTTCCTTTAAGAACCCACCCCGCGACAAGTCGCGACCCTCCCGAAACGGGAAGGTACGGAGGTTGAGCCTACTTTCTGTCCAAAGATCTTCACCCTCCTGCTCTGGGAGGGTCGCGACTTGTCGCGGGGTGGGTTTCACTCCATCTTGGCGAGGCCGGCGGCGGCGGCGGCGAGAAAAAAAGCGGGGTCTTCGGCAGGGGTGCGCCCCATGCTGGTGACGGACACGCCGGCTTCCGAAAGCAAATCAAGCGCGGACTGGGCATTCGGGACGAACTGGACCGTGTGGCCCGGCGGCAGGTCGGACGCATCGGTTCCCGCAGGCAGCGGCACCAAGCAGCGGCTGTACGCAAGATCCAAAGTTGTCCGCGTGTGGTGGCTGATGCCTTGATGACGTGCGCGCTTGTCCGCCGATGACATCCGGGCAACGGCAACGGACTGGCCGCCGAGGGCGCGAACAATGTCCAAGTTTTGCGCCTGCTCGATACCGCTGAAGCCGTACTTCGTGCCGGTCCCCGCGTTGCCCGGCCCCTGGCAGACAATGGCGGCGTCGCAGCCTAAAATATGCTTTGCCGCCAGCAGGGCCGAGTGCAAAGTCACGGTCTCGTAGTCCCCGCCGAACGCCTGCCCGCAGGTCAGCGTGGCGTAGATCAAATGAGCGGCTTTAAGGTCGCGCACCAGATGGCTGAATGCCAGCGGCAGAGCGGCAGCATCGGTCATCACGTACGCGACTTTGCGGCGTCCTCCGAGAAACAATCCGGCAGCGGCGGGCGCAATCTGCGAATGAAGCTGGCCCACTAAAACCGGCAGGCTTTCCAAATCACGTTCCCAGACTTCGGCGTGTTTTTCCTGTTCTTCCAGCGTCAGCACGGCGATTTGGCAGGGCAAGTAGCGGCCTTTGATGATATGGCCCACTTCCAGGGTGTCGGGCTTCGGCAGAGGGCGGGACAGATTGGCCGACACGAAATCAAAGCCGCCAGTGCCAAGCTTCAGCACTTGGGCTGTGGTGTTCAGCAGCACGTCATCGCCCACCGACGCCGGGCCGGTCAGCGCGGGATAGGGGACCGCGCGGCGGGTGTCCATCTCAATCCGCACGGACAATTCCTGCGCGTCCCGGTCCCACTCGGTCACGGTCTGAACTGTGCCGGCGGCTTGTGTGAGCATGGAAAAACTCTCTTTTCACGGAATAAATTCCGTGGCTGAATAGCCTGCGGCTGGTTGTCCTGCGGACAAAAGACAGTCATGCTCGGTTTCATCTTTTATCCGCAGGACAGTATGCCTGCGGCATTACTCCGTATCGGCGCGAAGCGCCCTTCAGCCACGGAATTTATTCCGTGGCGCTTCAACCCGTGGCTTTGACCTACTTCGTTCCCGCCGCCGTTTCCACAATAGACACGACGAACTGTGTGCTTTTGACCATGTCCGAGATAAGCACATACTCATCATGCCGGTGAATGTTTGTCATGCCGCAGCCCAGCACCGTCGTGGGGAAGCCGTTCGCGTTGAAGATGTTGGCGTCCGCGCCGCCGCCGGTGACCCGCAGCAGCGGCTCCAGGCCAATCCGCTCGGCGGCGGCCATCCCGATGGTCAGAACTTCGTCGTCTATGCCTAGCTCATAGGCTTGGTAGGCGTGCTCGGTCTTGATGTCTACGGTGATGCCTGCCGCTGCGGCTTCCTCTTCAAAGCAGCTTATCATGTGGGCCATCTGCTTCTCTAGTTTTGCATTATCGCGGGACCGGGCCTCGCACTTCAAGTAGCATTCGGCGGCAATGATGTTGGTGGCCGTGCCGCCCTGAACGACGCCGACATTGGCGGTGGTCTCGGCGTCAAGTCGGCCCAGATTCATGCGAGCGACGGCGCGGGAGGCCACCAAGATCGCCGAAACGCCGTCTTCCGGCTGCGCTCCGGCATGGGCGGGCTTGCCGTGTACCCAGACTTCAAAGATGTCCTGGGTGGGGGCGCTGTAAACTAAAGAGCCGACCGGCGGGCCGGCGTCCAGAACATAGCCGAACTTCGCTTTGATCTTGCTGGGGTCCATCATCTTGGCCCCGACCAAGCCGATTTCCTCGCAGATGGTCAAAAGAAGCTGGATGTCGCCGTGCGGGATATTTTGCTCGTCCAAGATCCGCATGGCTTCCAAAATTGGGGCCATGCCGCTGATGTCGTCTGCGCCTAAAACTGTCTTGCCGTCGGTCTTGATGACGTCGCCGTCAATAATCGGCTCTAAACCGGGCGTCGCTTCCACCGTATCAAAGTGGGCCGAAAAGAAGATCGGCGGGGCATCCGCCACGGTGCCTTTCTTGAACGCGATTAAGTTGCCGACATTGCCGCCGACTTTCTCGCCCGCGTCGTCATACTCGCATTCAAAGCCAAGCTCTTGCAGTATCTTGTACGCTACCTCGCTGGCTTCTTTTTCCTGCTTCGGCGGCGTGTTGACACGCACCATGTCTAAAAATGTCTGCACCAAACGGTCTTGGTTCACGGTCACGGGTTCAATCATGCTGTCTGCTCCTCGCCAAATCGCTTACGGAAAGGAGTTCGCCGGAAGCCATGCGGTTTCCTGCAAGGCCACCGGGTATAATGGCGCAATCGTGCAAATTCGCGGGGGAGCATTTTATGGGCATTTTAGACGGCAAGCAAGGCATCATCTACGGCGTTCGCAACGAGCGCTCGCTTGGCTGGGGCTGCGCCCAGAGCCTGGCGCGGGAAGGAGCGCGGCTGGCGTTCAGCGTCCTGACCGAGCGGGAAGAAAAGGACGTGGTGAAGCTGGCGGCGTCCCTCGGCGCAGGCGCAGCGTTTGTGCAGACCTGCGACTTAAACAAAGACGACGAGATTGACGCCCTGCACGCCCGCCTGAGCGCCGAAATGGGACGGCTGGACTTTGTCATCCATGCGGCGGCTTTTTCGCCTAAAGACGGCATCAGCGGGCGCTTCTTAGAAGTCTCCCGCGCGTCGTTCCAGACCGCTTTGGAAGCGTCCACGTACAGCTTTGTCGCCGCCGCCAAGTCCGCCGAGCCGCTGATGACGGCGGGCGGCAGCTTAGTGACTTTGACGTATCTCGGCGCAGAGCGGGTCATCCCGAATTATAACACCATGGGTGTCGCCAAAGCCGCGCTGGAGTCCTCGGTGCGGTACCTGGCAAGCGACCTCGGCCCGTCCGGCATCCGGGTCAACGCCATCAGCGCCGGGCCGACCATGACGCTTTCGGCTCGCGGCATCGCTGGCTTTACGGACATGCACCGCGCAGCCCGCGACATGGCCCCTTTGCGAAAGAACACCACCCCGGATGAAGTCGGCGACACCGCGGCATTTCTGGTTTCCGACTGGTCGCGCGGCATCACCGGCGAAGTTATCTATGTAGACAACGGCCTGCATATTTTGGGCTAATAGAGGTTGACCATGTTCCGCAAACCTGACGCGAAGACTACAAAAACAGCAGTTTTTATTTTGCTACCGCTTATCTTGGTTGGCGCATGGTTTTGGAACTTGCAGCGCGACTGGGCCTTCATCAACGCAGTACGCACAAACAACATCAGCAAAGTCCATGTGGGGTTGGACAGCGGCATTGATCCTAATAAAGCCACTATGCTAGGCGCGACGGCATTACGCTTTGCGACAAATAGCGGAAGCCCCGAACACAGTGCGATCATTCGTCTGCTGCTTGACCACGGTGCAAACCCAAACGATGGAATCTACCATGCCGCTGCCTGTCAGCCGCCGGATATTGTTCACCTTTTGCTGGATCGGGGAGCCAATCCGACCGATGGCCTCTGTTCGGCGGTTGACGCTAAAAGGTCGGACATGGTTCAATTGCTGATTGTCAGAGGCGCGAACGTCAATACCAAATGCTTCGGCACAAATCAATCAGTTCTCTTAGATGCAGCAGAATATGGCAACAACACTATTGTTCACTTGCTGAAGGCTGCAGGAGCCAGAAAGTAGAGCTAATGCTTATGGAAATTAGACCAGAAGATGATTTGAACGACGAACTGCGCCCTGAGTACACTAGGGAAGACTTGAAGAACGGAGTGCGGGGGAAATATACGGCTCAGTTTCGTTCCGGCACGAACTTAATTTTGCTGGACCCCGACGTGGCGAAAGCTTTTCCGACGGCGCAGGCAGTCAACGAAGCGCTCCGGCGCTTGATGCAGCAGGCACAGCCTTAAAACCATGCAGATAGAGTGGGAATTGCGAG
>CAXTRL010000152.1:6653-8084 GCA_964246575.1 uncultured Armatimonadales bacterium | reverse complement strand
TCCCAGACATCGTTGCCGAGAATGGGGGTTTGGCCGTCGCTCATGGGGTTGTCTTGGTTTGCCGTGCTGACGACAGAAAGCGTGCCATCGGCGCTTTTGACCAGCCAGGTCCAGCCGGAGCCGAAGCGCTTGACGCCGGCGTCGTTGACGGCGGCTTTCATCGCGTCCACGCTGCCGAACGCAGAGTTGATGGCTTCCAGCAGTGCGCCGGTAGGTTCACCGCCGCCAGGTCCCATAATCTCCCAGAACATGGTGTGGTTGACATGGCCGCCGCCGTTGTTGCGGACAGCCGCTTTGATGTCGTCGGGAACGGCGCTCAAGTCTTGGAGGAGTTCTTCGGGCGACTTGCCGGAAAGCTCTGGGTGCTTATCCAAAGCGGCGTTTAGGTTGGTAACATAGGCTTGGTGGTGCTTGTCATGGTGCAGGTGCATGGTCGCTTCGTCAATGTGCGGCTCTAAAGCGTCGTAGGCGTAGGGCAGCGCGGGGACTTCAAATGCCATAATCGGGGTGACTCCTTGGATTGCTTTTCTGGAATTGTTGCAGAGGTTATTTCGCGGTTGGGAGCGCGGACTCCTGCTCTTTGTAGAATGTTTCCACTTCAGCGAGGTCGTAAACCCGGCGGGCAGGCGGCAAAAACTGCAAAAAGCGCTGGCCGTAAGTCTTACGAACCAGGCGTGTGTCCAAAATTGCGACCACGCCTCGGTCCCGGCTGGTGCGAATCAGCCGCCCAAAGCCCTGCTTGAGCCGAAGCTGGGCTTGGGGCAGCGCGAAGTCATTGAACCAGTCGCCGCCGGACGCCGTGATTTCGTCCACGCGGGTCTTGTGCAGCGGGCTGTCCGGGACGGCAAAAGGCAGGCGGTCAATAATGACCAAGCGCAGGTCTGCGCCGGGAATGTCCACGCCTTCCCAAAACGACTGAGTGCCGAATAGGACGGCGTTTTGTTCTTCTTTGAACGTCTGGATGAGGCGCGGGTTCGGCATCTCGCCCTGGCGCAGCAGCGGGTAGGGCAGCTCCGATTGGGTGATCTGGTCATACGCGGCGTTCATGGCCCGGTAAGAGGTAAACAGCAGAAACGCACCGCCTTTAGACGCTTCCAAAAGAGCCAGCATTTCACTGGCGGCGTCGTAAGCGTAGCCAGGGTCGTCGGACGGCACCGGCAGGTGGCGGGGCAGGTACAGCAGGCAGTTGCGGGGGTAGTCAAACGGCGACCCGACAATGGTTTCCGTCACCTGCGGATCGGCATCGCTGAGGCCGAGGCGCTTTCGAACGTAGCCGAAGCCGCCGTTGGTGGACAGCGTCGCAGAGATCAGCGCTGCGCCGATTGAGCGCGGCTGTTTCCAAAGCGCGGCCTGCAAAATCGGAGCGACGGACACCGGGGTCCAGTTGATTGTCGCCGACGGCCCGCGCCGGCCTTGCCGTCCGAGCGATCC
>CAXTRL010000152.1:606-6643 GCA_964246575.1 uncultured Armatimonadales bacterium | reverse complement strand
GTTTGAGTCGTCGCCGCCGAATGCAAGCGTCAGCTCTTCTTTGGCCCGGACGCACTGGCGGCGCAGGCCGTCCACGCGGTCTTTCAGTGCCGGCTGACCGCCGGTGTCCTGCTTCAAAAGCTCCGTGGCGGCTGAGTCGAGAAGCGTCCCGATGGCGGCAGCCTGAGCGCGGGCGGACTGCAAAGCCGGTTCCCCGCGCAGGATGTCGGACACGACAAACTCTGGCCGCCCGCCATGCAGGAACGGCTCAAACAGCGCCTGCGAGCTGTTTTCAATCGCTTTCAATCGCTCTAGGTTCATGTCTAAAGACCGCGCCGTTCGGCGCAGCTTGTCCATCAGCGTCGGCAGGCGGCCTGACGAAAACGCGATCCCAAACGCGGCAGCGGCGGCAGTCTCTAAGTGGTGCGCTTCGTCAAAGACGACAAAATCGTAATCCGGCAGCAGCTTGGCATCGGGTTCACCGCTGCGCCGTACCGCCAGATCGCTCAAAAAGAGGGCATGGTTGACTAAAAGTATCTCGGCTTCCTGCGCTTCTCGGCGCATCCGGTAGTAAAAGCAGCGGTCAAAAAAGCGGCACTCCTGCTGCTTGCAGGTGTCGGGGTTGGCCCGGATCTCTGACCAGTTCGGGTAAGTGAAGTCCAGTTCGGCGACGTCGCCGGTTCCTGACGTGCGGCTCCAATTAGCGATTTGCATGAACTGCGGGTCGCCGACAGTCCACAAATCGTTTCGGGCGGCATCCATGTCCTGCAAGCAAAGATAATTCCCGCGCCCTTTGATGACTGCCGCCTCAACCGGCTTTTTCCAAACGGACTGCGCCAGCGGCACGTCGCGTTCGGCAAGCTGGCTTTGGAGCGCCAGCGTGTGGGTTGAAATGACGATACGGCAGTTGGGCTTGGCGTGCTGAAGCGCCGGAAGCAGATACGCCAGCGTTTTGCCGACCCCGGTTCCGGCTTCAATGAGGGCAATGCCGCCGGGCGCAGCCATCGCCGCTTCAATCGCCGCCGCAACAGTCTGCTGCTGCGGGCGGGGGACAAAGCCGGGCAGAGCGCGTTTGAGTGCGCCGTTTACGCCGAGATACCGGGTGAGATAAGTGCGGGCTGTTGTCAGTTGGGGTGCAGTTCCATAAATTTTTTTCTAAATATCATTCTAGCAGGCGCGTCATGTTTTATTTTAGCCTATTTAGAGGTATAACGAGGCAGAAATTGACTGCTGTCATCCTCGGCCGCACTGGCGGTTTCGAGAGCGGTTTTTGTAAAAAGGAGCTTTCCCACTCATGTCCACCCGAAACAATCTGCATCGCTGGGCGCTTGCTAGTGCCGTAGCGGCTATGCTTGCAGCCGCCGCACCGGGCGCTTTCGCGCAGAGCGCACCCCCTACCGCCGCGCCTGCGCCCGCAACGAACCCGACTACCACAGACGCTCCCGGCACAACCGTACCAACGCCAGGTAACACACCGGACTCCAGCACTACTAGCTCAGGCGCTTCCAGCACTACCGACTCAGGCGCTTCCAGCACCGGCACATCTGGCTCGACTTCTTCGACGCCCACGTCGCCGAGCATGTCCGGCAGCTCTTCCATGCCGATGTCCACCGACCCATCCACGCTGCCGACAGACTACAAGATCCTCAACAATAGGTATTTTGACAGCGTAAACTTGGAGCAAGCACGGGCACGCGGCCTGTCCGACAACGAAATTGCGTCCATTGTCCGAATTGCTAAATTAACCGGCTATCCGTTTGATGAAATCGCAGGCTCAGTTGAGCGAGGTGCGACATTCCCGCAAATCGCAACGGAAAATAACTTGAAGCTCAGCGATGTTTACAATGTAGACAAGGAAAAGCAAGAAGTTTCCGACTACGACGCCCTTTACAAGTACGAAAAGGGTCTTGGCAAGGACACTAGCATGGCGTCCATGCCGATGAGCAGCTCGGCGACATCGCCGATGGCTCCTGTGACGCCCACTCCGACCCCGGCTTCATCCACGACTTCGTCCACAAATTCCTCTGCGAGTTCTTCAGCCACGCCCACACTTGATATTGTGGATACGGCGATGGCAGCAAAGAACTTGACAACATTGGTAAAAGCGCTGCAAGTCGCGGGCTTGGTGGAAACACTGAAAGGCGCCGGCCCATTTACCGTATTCGCTCCGGACAACAAAGCGTTCTCGAAACTGCCTGCGGGCCAGCTTGACGCGCTTCTTGCAGACCCCGCCAAGCTGAAGCAGGTGCTGACATACCATGTCATTCCCGCGAACATCATGGCGTCGGATGCGTTGGCGATGACATCGCCGACTTCGCCTCCCACCGTGGAAGGTGCAACGCTTCAAGTGACCAAAGGCAAAAAAGGCCGGCTGATGGTCAACAACGCGACCGTGACTAAAGCCGATATTCAGGCCAGCAACGGCACGATTCATATCATCAACCAAGTGCTGATGCCGCCGATGGATGCGACAACCTCAACCACGCCGCCGACCGACACCACGACGACGCCTGCTGCGCCCGCTCCGGCGCCGATGGATGCGACACCGCCAACCCCGCCCGCCGCGCCTGATCCGAATGCGACACCAACGCCGCCGGCCACTGCCCCAGATCCGAATGCGGCCCCTGCGCCCGCACCGGACCCGAATGCAGCGACACCTGCCGCGCCGGGTACGGCTCCGGCAACGGGTGCCGGCAATACGCCTACCCAGTAGGTGATACGCAGCACCAATTAACTTTCTCCCGGCTCAGAAACTCTGAGCCGGGTTTTTTGCCGATTCGCCCCAAAGAACTGCGGTGAAAATGGCGGCAGCGACAACGCCAGCGTCATTCAGCAGCAGACACGTCACCATGCCGACAAGACCGGCGGAGCGCAGGGCGGCTTGCGTCTGCACGGCCGACATTCGCCGCCACAACAGGCCCGTGCAAAGAATGCCTGTCCAAAGCAGGACAGCCCAGGCGCTGTGATACGCAAGCCGGCCTTCTACGGCCAGCTTGCGCCGAATGATGTCCGCCGCTTCGCCGGAACCGCCGGACGCAATCCGCCGCACGGCTTCTCCCAAATGCGACTGCGCGTGAGCAGGTGCCAGAAACGCATCACCCAGCGCGGCAAGCATGATCCCGGCTAAGGCAACTGCGATCAGCAGGGCGGCACTGCGGCCTGTCAAGCGGCGGCCTGAGACAGCAAGCAGGAAGGTTCCAAAGACCGCTAGCGAGACCAGCACGCCGCCTGCTTTCGCGCCCGCCGAACCGAGGAGCAGGACAATCCCGCCCATGAAAGCCACGAGAGTCAATTGAGTGGTTTTGCCGGACGACCAGAACCGGACCATGACTGTTAGCGCCGAACCGAGCAGCAGGCCCATCGCCTCATTGCCGATGCCGTAGTAGCGTGCGCCTTCAATCGCCGAATACCCTAGCAGGCTGCGCTGCATCAGATGGCTGCCGGTCATCATGTCGCCAATCAGTGTCAGCGTCACCGTGGCAGCCATGAAAGTACCAGCATTGCTTCTTCCAACTGTTCGTGTGAGCAGGGCTGTTAGCGCAAGCAGGCACGGGGCCAGTATCCAGAACGACGGCGCGGACATCGAAAACAGCGCGGCGGACAGCACCGCCAATGGAACCAGCGTCAAAGCTTCAATCGGAATCTGCCGGTAGGAAGCCGCAGTCGCCGCAAGGAGCCAGACACCGAGAGCAACTGCCAGATATGGCAGCAGGCGCATTCCCTGTGCCTGCTGAACGGCTTCCTGGCTAATCCGCGCGGCTTCCGAGACGGCCGCGTTTGAGGCTCTAGCCGACCAGGCGAACCCAAAAGGCAGCGGGTGAAATCCTGGACGGGCAATGCCGAAATAGGACGCGGCGGCAGGCGCAAAATCGGTGTTCGTCACCAGGCCAGGCCGCCGCGTTGAGGGCGACGTCAGCAGGCCGTGGGGAACATCTTTTCCCCACAAAAGAACAGGCGTCAGGCGCTCATTCCGGGCGAAGTCAGCGTCCGGTGCGTAAGGCGCAACGACAAGAAGGCGGCTGCCAAGCGCGGCAGTCTGCGCGGCAGCCGCTTGAATGAAAGCATCCGCCGCCGGGATATTCGTGCCGGCATCCCAAATTAAACAAAGGCCCGGTGCGGCTTGCAGCCGTGCGGAATGGGTCACCATGCCGCTGCTGCCAGCGGCAACCCAATCGGCATCTGGCCCGCCGCCGGCCTCAACTCGGAAGCCATGCGCCGTCAGCGTGTCCGCCAGGCTGCCGAGAGACAAATCATAGCCAAGATTGGCGTTGGCCTGGACAATCGCAGGCCAGCTGACACAAACCGATTGACCGGCAGACGGTACAAGGCCGGTGCGCCTTTCAAACAACGTGCCCAGAGGCACTGCTGTTCCCAAAAGTTTCGTTTGAGTCAGCGAAAAGCCGGCGGCGCTGGCTGTTCCAGCCGCACGCGACCCCGCGCCGAGCGTCAGCAACGCGCTTTGCGGCGACTCCCGCTCCTGCCTTCCTGCCCGGTGCGCCGTGCGGGTATTCATCACAGCGAGTGCGCCGGTCCGCATCAAAAAGTGCAGGTGCGGCGCGTCCGCGCTTTGCCAGGCGTGCAGGCTGCCCGGCAGTAGGACCACGACGAGTGCCGGCGGGCTGGCGGCAGCCATCACTGGCAGGCCGCTCACAAGCCACAGGCCGCCTAAAAGCCAGAAGCAAAAAAGCCTCATGTCCGGGACAACGCAGCGTCAAGCGCCTGACGGACGGTCTCGACGCCGACAACTTTGATGTCCGGCCCGTGACGCAGGCTCGCTTTGTTCCGAGAACAAATGATGGCTTGCTTGAAGCCCATCCGGGCTGCTTCTTTGAGGCGCAGCTCCATGTGGCCGACGGCGCGGACTTCGCCGCCGAGGCCAACTTCCCCGGCAAAAATCGTGGTCGGGTCAATCGGGCGCTCCTGGAAGTTCGACGCGACAGCGACGGCGACCGCTAGGTCCGAAGCAGGCTCCTCGACCCGAACGCCGCCCGCAAGGTTGACGAACACGTCCTGGCTGGCAAGCCCCATCCCGACACGCTTTTCCAAGACTGCCAGAATGAGATTTACCCGGTTCGTGTCAACGCCAGAAACAGTCCGGCGCGGGTTGGAAAGATAGGACGGCGCGACCAGAGCCTGCACTTCAATCAGCATCGGGCGCGTGCCTTCCACCGTTGCTAAAACCGCCGACCCGGCGGTATTCTGCGTGCGCTCGGCCAGCAGCATTTCCGACGGGTTCGGCACTTCCACCAGCCCTTCTTCGTGCATCTCAAACAAGCCCAGCTCATCGGTCGAGCCGAACCGATTTTTGACGGCCCGCAGGACGCGGTACATATAGTTCTTGTCGCCCTCAAACGTCAGCACCGTATCCACCATATGCTCTAAAACGCGCGGCCCGGCCAGCGTGCCTTCTTTGGTGACATGGCCGACCAGAAAGATAGGAATGCCTTCGCCTTTAGCGACCTGAGCGAGATGCGCGGTGGCGGCCCGAACCTGAGAAACGCTGCCGGCCGCGGACTCGATTTCCGGGTGCTGCATCGTCTGGATGCTGTCAATAATGACAAACACCGGCCGCTCGGCCTGAATGGCCGCCGTAATCTGCGTGACATCCGTTTCGTTTTGAAGCAGCAGCTCCCCGCCGGTGATGCCAAGCCGCTCCGCCCGCAGCTTAATCTGCGTCGCCGACTCTTCCCCGGACACGTACAGCGTCTTATCCCCGCGCATCGCCGCATGACCCGCAACTTGGGTCAACATGGTAGATTTTCCAATTCCGGGATCACCGCCGATGAGGGTCAAAGCGCCGCGCACAATGCCGCCGCCCAGCACGCGATCAAATTCGCCGATGCCGCTCTGGATGCGGCCTTCCTGGGCGGGAGAGGGGACGTCGCCGAGGCGCTGGGGCTTGTTTTGGCCGACAAAGGCAGGCTGGACGGCGGAGCGGGCGCCGAGGGCTTTGGACGGGGCAAGCGTGACGGTCTCTTCCAGCGTTCCCCATTCATTGCAGGCGGGGCATTTGCCGAGCCATTTGGCGCTCTCCTGCCCGCAGTGGCGGCAGACATAT
>CAXTRL010000152.1:0-596 GCA_964246575.1 uncultured Armatimonadales bacterium | reverse complement strand
GTTTGCGCTTTCGCCATAGGTGTATTGTACCTGATTTGCCTGTTCCTGCGGCTAGAAGCAACGCATTTGACACTGCGGCGCAATTCTGCTAGAATCAAAGGCAAGGAGCTACTTCCATGCCAAGCGTTCGGGACACACTGGCGGCGCTGTACGCCGTTCAGGAAGCGGATACGTTGACACTGCGGGCGAAGCGGTCGCAGGCGAATTTGGACAACGGCGCGGCAGCTTCCGCCACTGCGGAGGCTGCGAATGCGGCGTCAAAGCAAAAGCGGGACGAGATGCACCATCTGGCGGGGAACCTAAAAGACAGCGAGCTGAAGCTGGAAACGGTGGAAACCAAGCGCAAAAACTACCAGCAAAAACTCTATCAAGGCAGTGTTACCAATGCCCGCGAACTTGCCAACATTGAAAAAGAAATTGAAGCGCTTGGGCGGCAGCAGTCGGAGCTGGACGGGCAGATACTCGCGCTGATGGAGGAAGTCGAGCAGGCGCAGGCCGAATCAAGCGTAGCCGACGCGCAGGCGCGGGCGGCGGAAGGACACCGAACTGAAGTTCTGGCCGCGTACCGGACCCGTTATGACGCGCTGGCTTTGGAG
>CAXTRL010000151.1:0-8107 GCA_964246575.1 uncultured Armatimonadales bacterium | reverse complement strand
CAATCGGGCTGGGACACGTTCCAGGCGACGAGTGCGTTTAGCGCACCGTCATACTCGGCCACGACATCATGCCCGATTGGGTGCGCGTCTTCGGCTGTTCCGACAAGCCCGATTCCTATGAAACCACGCTAGACTATGGCCGGGCTGTGGCCGCCGTGTGTCCTGGGACGCTTTCAAACAAAACAGATGCACCGACGGACCCGCTGGGCGTCCTGCACCATGTCCGCTTCGTTGGGCCGGGCGAAACGGCGCGTTTCTACTACCTGCTGTCGTTCGGCACGGGACGCAGCGAGGCCGTCAAAAATTACGCGGCCTGCCCGCCGGCGGACACGGCCTTAGAAAAGACGCAGGCGTACTACAAAGAAATGCTGGGCCGGTCCGTGCTGATGACCCCGAACCCGGAAGTGAACCGGGGCGTCCTGTGGTCCAAAGCCAACATGATGCGAACCATGGTCAAGGCCCAAACCGGCTGGTGCTTTGTCAATGACCCGACCCGGAGCAACAACAGTGTCGGACGCGATACCGCCTGGTTTGCCCACGGCGGCGACTACTTCCACCCTGAGTTTGTCCGCGAGTCGCTGCTGGCGTATGTCCATAACCAGGAAGACAGCGGCAAAGTCGTGGAGTATTACGATATTCGAAACGGCAAGACTGCCGATTACGACTTAAACGTCAACGACAACACGCCGCTTTTGGTGTATGCGCTTTGGCACCATTACAATACGTCTGGGGACGAAGGGTTCCTGCGCGAGATTTACCCTGCCGCCGTCAAAGCCGTGCGCTACCTGCTGTCGCAGCGCAACGCGCAGGGGCTGGTCTGGTGTACGGCGACGGGGACTTCCGACTGGGGCATTATCGGCTGGCGCAACGTCATCACCAATTACCGAATCTCTGGGGCGAGTACGGAAGTCAACTCAGAGTGCTATGTCGCGCTGCTGACGGCGTCGCACATGGCCCGGATTTTAGGGAACCATGACGAGAGCTTGGAGTTTCTTTCTGCCGCCGAAGCGCTCAAAATTGCCATCAACACCCATCTCAAGAACCCGGAAAACGGCCTGTATTATCTCAACATTGACGTGGACGGTTACCCGCGCACGAATGTTACGTCGGATCTGGTGTTCCCCGTCATGTTCGGCGTCGCCGACGAGCAGACGTCGGCGCAGATCATCAGCCGCCTTTCCAACGCCGACTTTTGGACTGCCGCCGGCATCCGCACCACGCCGCGCGACGCGCCGGATTACGACCCAAACGGCACCAACAACGGCCCCTACGGCCTGCTCGGCGGGGTCTGGCTCGGCTGCTCGTTTTGGTTCGCGTTTGCCGCCGCACGCTACAACCCAGAGTTTATGGACCGGGCGCTGTCCGACTCGTTCAAGAACTTTTCCATGGACCCACGCCGCAATAACACTGTGCCGGGCCAGTTTTCCGAGTGGCTGCATGGTGAGACCCTGACAAACGAAGGCATGATGCTGTCGCCCTGGGACCCGCCGCGCTACCTTTGGGCGGCCATTGAAGGCGTGGTCGGGCTGGACCCGTCCGGCGACGGCGTCGCGCTGCATCCCCGGCTGTCAAGCGAGTGGAAGTGGCTGGCGGTCCAGAACGTGCCGTACCGGAAGCGCCGCTTGTCGTACTTTGCGGTCCGCACCCCGGACGTTCAGATTTACGCCAACTTCCAGCCGCACGGCCCGCTGGCGTCCCAGAATTATGACGACGACATCAGCGATCAAGTTCAAGCCGGCACGGACGGCGTTTGTGCGCTTGGCTTTAGAACCGGCGACCGTTTGATTCTGTTTGCGGGTAATACCAGCGAGCAGACCGTCAACACGTCGCTTCAAATCGGCGTCCCACTGTCCGGCCAGTACCGGGTGCGCCTTTACGAAAGCCTGCTGGGCCAGTGGGTAGACCGCGGCCTGCTGTCCGCCGAAGATCTCAAGCGGGGCCATGTCCTGCATATCGAGCGCAAAGGCTTTTGCCTGCTGGAACTGACGCAGGAAGTGTAGTGTAACCACGGATCTCAATCCGTGGGCCTTGACGGAAATTACGCATGGAAACAACGCCGCGCGAACGAGAACACGACACCAGCACCCGCGAAGCGGCGCTGTACGCCCAATGGAATCGCTGCGGCTCCCATTTGGAAGAATACGCTTCCGAGTTCATCGGCACGGCGTTTCTGCTGGTCTGCGTGGTCGGCGCGGTCGTGCTGACATTCAGCCCCGCCTCGCCGCTGCCCCACTGGCTGCCGTCGCCGTCCCTGCGCCTGGCCTTGATTGGCCTGCTGCTGGGCGCGGCAAGCTGGGGGGTTGCCTTGTCGCCGCCGGGACGCCTCAGCGGGGCGCATCTGGACCCGGCGGTCTCGGCGGGCTTTTGGCTGCTGGGCAAAATGCACGGGCGCGATCTCCTTGGCTACATTGCGGCGCAAATGGCGGGGGCTGTCGCTGGGGCGTTTCTGGGACGTTTAATCTTCGGCCACCTCGCGCAGTCGGTTCAAATGGGGTCGCTGCATCCGGGGCCGCATGTGTCATTTTGGGAAACGGTCGGCGGCGAGCTGGCTTCCACGTTTGTGCTGACGCTGACCATCTATACATCGGTATCATTTCCTAAAGTGATGCGCTGGACGCCAGGCATCGCTCTGCTCATGCTGACGTTTCTGATTGGTGTGGACGGCAATTACTCAGGCGCGGGTATGAACCCGGCCCGCTGGTTCGGCCCGGCGCTTGCGGCAGGCGTCTGGCTGGACGCCGCTGCGTATGCGGCCGTGCCGATCATCGCCGCCCTCCTTGCTGCCAGCCTGCGGCGGCTCATTTTGCGTCAGCCTTCCCACACGGCCAAGCTGTTCCATGACCCGCGCTACCGCTCCCTTTTCAAGAACGACGGTGCGCCCTCGCAGGCTCCCGCGCATATCCGCGCCCAGGCCCGTGGAGAAAAATAATCGTGCTTCTCGAAAACAAAGTCGCGCTGGTCACAGGCGCAGGCCGGGGGATTGGTTCCGCCGTTGCCCGCCGTCTGGCGGGGGAGGGGGCCAAAGTGGTCGTGCATTACCGGACAAGCCGGGCATCTGCCGCCACGCTGGCGTCGGAAATCGGGGGACTGGCGCTCGGCTGCGATCTGACGGACCCATTGGCGACGGAAGCGATGGTGGCCGATGCCTTGTCGCACTTTGGGCGCATTGACATTCTGGTCAACTGCGCCGCGTCGTTTGCCGCCGATTTAGAATTTGAGACCGCGACTTGGGACGATTTCCGGGCGGAGTTTGACGGCGTCGTCGGCGCGACGGTAAATCCGATCCAGGCCGTGCTGCCGGTGATGAAAGCGCAGAGCAGCGGGCGCATTGTAAACTTTCTGGCGACACTGACCCAGCGCCCAGCATCGGAGTATGTGGTGCATACCACGGCGAAAAGCGCCTTGATCGGCCTGACCCGGACCCTAGCCCGCGACTTGGGGCCGCACGGCATCACGGTCAATTTAGTTTCACCCGGCATGACTCTGACCGATTATTCCCAAAGCCTGCCGGACGAGCAGAAAGCGAAAGTCGCCGCTTTGACCCCCCTGCGCCGCCTCGCCACGCCGGACGATGTCGCCAGCGTTGTGCTTTTCTACGCTTCCCCGCTGGCCGACTTCATTTCCGGCGCGACGCTTGCGCCTGACGGCGGCCTCGCCGTGTTGTAGCGCCTGCTTTCGTGGCGAACCTCGAAAAACTAAAATTATTGTGCTGTTGCCCATCTTTTTGCCAGGTTGGCATGATTTGTGCAGCTTAGCGTTCTGTGGCGTCTCGGTTTATCCCCGCCGCAGGCAATCGAGCCTTGTTCTCATTATTTTTGCCTTCGCTTGAAAAGGAACACTCACATGCATACAGCACGGAAATCAGCGTTCTTGGGCTTCGCAGCACTCGCTGCGCTTGGGATGGCCGCTCCCGCCGCTCAGGCCCAAACCGCCTACGTTGACTCTTACGACGGAATGGCGAAAGTAGACATCTTCGGCACCCTGAGCCTGCAAACGGGTACATTTGCCCCAATCGGAACCCTCAGCACGGAATTGTATGCGCTTGGATTTGGTGCAAACGGCACGCTGTATGGCCTCGCGCCGGATGGCGCTCTTGGAACCGAGCTGTACCAAATCGCGACAGACACCGGCGCGGAGACGCCTCTTCAGGACTTCGCCGGCTTTGATTTGTATGGTGGAAGCGGCAACGCCGACGGCACCTTCACCGCCGTCACAGCGCCTAACTCCGCCGGCCGCTCCAGCTTGTTCACGGTAGACCCGGTCGCGCAGACCACGACTGCCGGGACGCAGACGTTCGCCAGCGCCGACGGCCTCGCGGTTTCCGATGGCAGCGGCAATGTCTATGTCAGCGATACAACCGCCACCGGGACCAATACGGATGGTCTAGACCTCATCAACACGGCGGCGAAACACCCCGGAACCGCTTTTCTCGGCGATACGGGCCTCGCACAGGTTTATACAGGATTGTTCTCCGGCGGCCAGCTCTACACATTCGCCTACGATCCTAACAGCGTGGATGAACTGGAAGGCGTTTACACGCTCAGCACAGATACCGGCGCGGCCACTTTCGTCGCGACAACCTCCAACGACCAGTCCATCCTCGCTGCCGCCCTTGCTCCCGCCGCTGTTCCCGAAGCGTCTACGACAATTTCCTTCGGCCTGCTGCTGACGCTCGGCGGCCTTGCTGTCGCCGTCAAGCGCCGCAAGACCCGCGCCGCTGCATAACCGTCAAAACAAAATGCTTCCAAACAACACGCCTCGCGCTTCTCGCGGGGCGTGTTTTTCTGCGTCAGGCTTTTTGTATCAGGCTTCGCGGCCTGGCAATCTTGTGACTGATCGTCCATCCAATAACTGTCCCGAAGAACGCTCCACACAGCACTTGGTACGGAAAATGCGCGTGGCCTTCCACCCGTGACCAGCCGATTGCAACGGCCACGGCGAACCAAAGCGGCGTCCCGCGCGGGTACGCCCTCGCCAGCAGCCAGGCGAGGGCAAACGCGATTGTCGTATGCCCGCTGGGAAAGCCGGAAGGGTCGCCGTCCGGCCTCGGCAGCCGCGTCAGCCGCTTCAGTCCTTCCACGCACAGCGGGGTCAGCGCCGCCGCCAGCAGCGGCCACCAGAGCCGGCGTTTCTGCCCCCGCGCTCCGTGCCAGAGCAGCAAAGCGAGACCGATCCCCATAAACGATTGATACAGCGTGTGGCTGCCGAAGTCGCTTAAAAGCTGGGCCGAGCGCACTGTCCAGGGCGGGTCGGCAATGCTCGCCGCCAGCACCAGCCCGCTGCCAAGCGGCCAAAGCCATGACCTTCGATTAAGTATCACTCCCAAACTACGCCTCCGCGACAGGTACCTGTTCCCGAAACGGCGTGTGTCTGCTATAATTGGGCATGACTGATACACTGAGCGATAAAATTGCCCCGCCGAAGCCGTACAAAGCGCTGATTTTTGACTGTGACGGGACGCTGGCCGACACCATGCCGGGGCATTTCGCGGCCTGGGTCGCTGCGCTGCGGGCCGGCGGCGGTGACATCACAGAAGAACGGTTCTACCAGAACGCGGGGGTCACGTCGGCGGCGATCATTGACGCGCTGAACCAAGATTTCGGCTACGGTCTGGACGTTCCAAAAACCGTGGAAGCTAAAGAACAAACGTATGTGGAAGGGCTGCATGAAGTAAGGGAAATCAAAGCGGTTGCCGACATCGCCCGCGCCCATGCCGGTAAAATCCCGATGGCCGTTGCCTCCGGCGGCCTGCGCTCGGTCGTCCACGCGACGCTGGACGCCGTCGGCCTGCGCCCGCTTTTTGACGCCGTCGTCACCGCCGAAGACGTAACCCACGGCAAGCCCGCCCCTGACATCTTTCTCCGGGCCGCTGAGATGCTGGGCGTCGCCCCCGAAGACTGCATCGTCTACGAAGACGGCGACCCCGGCATCGTCGCTGCCCGCGCCGCCGGAATGCGCGTCGTGGATGTCCGCGTGCTGTGGCAACAAAAGCCTACTTCTGACAGATGAATGCTGGGTGAAATGTTGGGCGCTGCGGGGAGAGCTTACTTTATCATGTTACTAAAACAGGCTTTGGCGATGATGTTTAGCATCGTTGTCTTTATGACTTGCTCCGCTGCGCGTGGGGATGCTATGAAGTTATCATCATTACAGTCTGGGAATTTGTGGAGGGCGGGGCAATCAGAACAGTTCTTTAGCCCGTTGCCTAATGGTGTCCTCACGGCGCAAGCTAGAGTTACAGACTACTGGGGTCACGAGATATACAACAAGCCCGCCGCCGTCAATGTGGACAGGGCGACAATTTCCTTGCCCATCCTTCAACCCGGCTGGTATACATTAACTCTTGTTGCGGGTGCGCTATCAACTAACTGCACGTTTGGCGTCGTTCTTGAGACCGATAGGACTGCGGGATTGCATGATGGTAAAGTTTGTGCGGATGCGGCGGCAGCGTGGGAATTAAAAGAAGAACAATATGAAGAGTTTGCAGATATTGTTAAAGCCATAGGCTTGCCTATGGTGCGTGAGCGAATACGGTGGAGTGATATTGAGCCGCGTCAAGGTGTCTTCACTTGGGGCCGTTACGATAAGCTAATCAATGCTTACTCCGCTCGTGGTATTGCAGTTGACGAAATCTGGCATGACACTCCTGAGTGGGCAAAAGCCAGACTGGAAGGTGGAACTGGTATACCGCCAAAGCCCGAACACTTGCGTGGTTTTTGCTTGGAGGCTGCCAAACACTACCGTGGAAAAGTTGCCGCATGGGAAGTTTGGAACGAGCCGGACAACAATGGTGTGTTTTTCAATGGCACTCCCAAAGAATTTTATGATATTATGACCGTGGCGTACAAGGCGTTGAAAGAAGGAAGTGATGGCAAAGCTACAGTGCTTCAAGGCGCGATGTGCAAAGGGGTTACTCCATTTGCTAAAGACTTGTTCACGCTAGGGGCTGGGAAATACACTGATGCTTTTAACTGGCACTCCTATGAGCCACCTGATAACTATACGTCAATTCTGAATAGCTACCGTCAGGATTGCAATCTCGGCAAGATGCCAACATGGATGACCGAAGCTGGCATCTTTTTAGGGGTTAGTCCTGATGGCGAGTTAAGCACTGATGACGCTCACAAGCAATGTGACTATGTTCCCAGATCAGTTGCACGATCATTGGCTTCTGGAAACACAAAGCACTTCTTTTTCCTTCTCCCTTATCTGGATGAGAATGGTGCTTGTTTGGGATCACTTCGTAAAGACCTAACTCCAAATCCGTCAGTAGTTGCTTTGTCTGCGGCTGTGCATCTCTTGGGAAACTCTACCTATCTGCAAACACTCAAGTTTGAAGGCATGGCTACCGACAAGCGGCCAATACATGCGACCGCTGTGTTTTTCAGCAACTCATCAGGTGGTAAAACTGCCGTAGTTTGGGCTGATGAGAACTGCGAGATAACCATCAGAGGCGATGCAACCGTGCCAGCCGCCGACATCAGAACTGTTGATATATTTGGAGCGGCTCGCTCTACGGTTTGCAGTCCCGAAGGACTGACGCTCGAAATAGCCACAGAGCCATTCTACGTCCTGCTTCCAAAGCCGAAGCCCTGATGGGTCAAGTACCGGGCTGCCATCGTCGTCATGCGGTACTAAATCTCGCCGCAGAGGCTGACTTCCAGGCCGAGGGCGTGGAAGGCGGCGGCTTTGGCGTAGAGGCCGAGCCGGGCGTCGCTTCTGCTGGGGGCGTAAACGACTTGAATGTGGTTTGCTTTGTGGCGGGCCATCATCTGGTTCTGCGAGATGCCCTGCAAAACGGCGTGCATGATCGGCCACTGCGGGGTGGTCTGCGCCCACCGGTCCTCGGTCTCAGCGGGGGGCAGGGCGATGGATTCGGCCACACCTAAATCCACTTTAAGTGCGCCGCCCGCGACAAAGACGCGGCTCCAGACAATCCAGCCGGGCTTGGAAACGCCCTTGATCGTGCCGCCGCCCAAACGAAAGTACATCGGGGGCTGGCGTTCGCTGCTCGCGTCTTTGTAGCCGTTTTGAAGATGCGCGGGCGGGATGGCCCCGGAAATCTCGAACACCCAGACGTAGTCATCGCGGCCTTCGCCGGTGTACT
>CAXTRL010000150.1:0-8110 GCA_964246575.1 uncultured Armatimonadales bacterium | reverse complement strand
CACCGCCAGCACATTGACGCCGCCGTACCGGGCGGCGCGGCTGATGTCGTAGCGGAAGGAATCGTAGCCGCCGGGATGCTCGCCGAGCATCTGCCCGTTCAAATAGACTTTGGCGTCGCGGTACACGCCGTCAAAGTCAATCCAGACGCTTTTGCCCTTGTCGGACAATGGCAGGGTGAACGTCTTGCGATACCAGGCGCGGGGCGTCGGCAGGGAAGCATGGTAGGCGTCGCCACCGGGGTCAAACGCGCCTTCCACGACGTAATCATGCGGCAAATGCACCACATGCCAGCGTTTGTCATTGAAGCCGGGCCGGATAAACGCGCTTTCGTCTGTTTGCGCCGCTTCCGCGTCCACGCGCTGAAACCGCCACCCGGAATCCATTAACTGACGCTGACGCACCGGCGCATCGGCGTGGGCCAAGCGGCTGAAAGACAGCGAGGCAAGCAGCAGAATACCGAAGATGCGTAAAGAAGTCATGGGAAGTGTCTTTCGGTTCTCTATCTCGCAGGCGTTTCTAAATCTCGCTGGTTTCCTGGAACGGCCAGCGCGGCAACTGCTCACGGGAAGTTTTCCAGGCGGCGGGAATGCTCGCCGCACCGGCGGACAGCGCGACAATGCCGCCGACCATCGCGCAGGTCGTGTCCCGGTCGCCGAGGCCGCTTACCGTCAGCCACAAGGCTTCTTCGTAAGAGCTGAGATGCCCGCTCGCGCACCAGAGCGCGAAGGGGCAGGTATCCTGCGCTGAGATGTCATGGCCGGAGCCTAGCGCCGACATCGCAAGTACCACAGAAGCAGTCGGGGCTAAGTCCCGCGCATGGCGGATTTTCTCGCGCACCACGCTGGCGGGGACATGAGGCAGGATGAGGTCCAAAAACTCCTGCCGGTTGGGATAGGGGCCACCGGCCAATTGCGCCGCCAGAGCTGCGCCGACGGCCACACTAATCGCGCCGGCAGCGGCTTCCGGGTGAGCATGAGTCACATCGCTGGATTTCGCCGCGCTCTCCACGACGGCGTGCAGGTCATCCGCGAAATACGCCCCGACCGGCGTGACCCGCATCGCCCCGCCGTTGCCGTAGGACCCCTGTCCCTCAAACAGCAGCGGGGCCAGCTCCGCCCACTTGCCGCCCTGCCACAGCTTCGGCAGCAGCCAGTGCATCGCGCCGCCGTAGCCGCGCCGGGCATCATAACGCGCCCCAAAGCTCATCGCCAGAATATCCTGATTGATTGCTCCGTACTGGCGCAGAATGGAGAAAACCGAAAGCGCCATTTGCGTGTCGTCGGTAAAGTACCATTCGGGTTCCGGCAAAGTGCGGCTTTCAATCAAATCATTGACGGTGTACGGGTCAACAAAGAACTGCTCGCCGAAGGCGTCTCCCACCGAAAGACCTTCCAAAGACAGGGCGGCACGGACAAGCCGGGCGCTTGGCGATGAGTCAAGGTTCATTGAACTGCACCTTTATTGGACTGCGTCTTCCGCTTGGGCGGCCCACAGCATCCCACGTACCATCAGCGGCAGGACTTCAGCTTGGGTGACAATGTCAGCGTGGTGGCCCAAAGAGTTGTATGTGACCCGTCCCAGCCCGTAGTATCTGGTCCAGATGACCGGCATGTCGAACTCGCCGTTTGCGACATGCGGCCCGTCCGCCGTTGGGAACCGCGTGACGGCCAGCGTCTTATTGGCAGGATCAACATGCAGGTAATACTGCTCGGAAACTACTTGGAACTCGGCGGGCGAACCCGCCGTGATAAAGTGGCTGGGGTCGGTAATCCGCACGGTGTATTCAACGCCGTCGTTGCCGGGATGCGCGACCCACTGCCCGCCGGTCATAAACTGGTACTCAGTTTCCAGGCGAAACGAATCGGCCATGCCGCCGTGGCAGCCCGCAATTCCAACCCCGCTTTTGACCGCTTCCAGCAGTGGCGTGAGCTGTTCCCGCGTGATCGTGTCCATTGTCCACACGGGAACAATCAGCGACAAAGCTTTCAGCTTTTCGCCGTCTTTGTACGCATCCAGCGTGTCCGCCGTTTCCACCTCAAAGCCTCTGCCCTTCAGTTCCCGCTCAAAAATCTCCGCCACTTGCTGCGGCTGATGCCCTTCCCATCCGCCCCAAACAATCAGCGCCCTGCGCCCGTTCTTATGTGCCATTTTTTGCTCCTTTGCGATCGGTGAAGTTCACCGCAGATACGAGGCTCCGTTAGCGTCTATCGTGTTGCCCGACAGATACCCGGCGGCGTTGGAAACCAGAAAGCCGACCAGGGCGGCAATGTCGGCGGGTTGGGCGACGCGGCCTAATGGGATTTCAGCGCAGATTTGCTCGCCGCGCTCGGCCAGGGCTTCTGAGGCCATGTCGGTCTCGGTCCAGCCCGGCGCGATCCCGAAGCTGCCGATGCCGGATGGGGCCAGCTCGGCGGCCAGCGATTTAACCAAGTTGATCTGCGCGGCTTTGGACGCCGCGTAGCCTGCGTGACGCGCTTCGCCCCGATGCCCGGCTCGCGAAGCGATTTGGATAATCCGTCCCCAGCCAGCCTCGGCCATCGCCGGAGCCAGTTGGTACGCCAGATCTGCGCCCGCCCAGAAGTTGACCTGCATTTGCCGCCGCATAGCGTCCCGCCACATTTGAAAGACTTGGTTTTCCAGCATCGGCGTCGGCTCATAGATGCCTGCATTATGCACCAGCACGTCTACGCGCCCGCCGAGGTCTGCCTCAGCTTCCATTCCCAGCACCATGACGTTGGTAGGGTCTGACAGGTCAGCGCGGAGCAGGACATGATCGCGGCCTTCCATTGCCGACCGCGTTTCCCGTGCCGCCGTCAGATTTTCGTTGTAATGGACAGCGACGCGGAAGCCGTCTTCCGCCAGCTTGATTGCAATGGCCCGGCCAATGCCGCGCGAGGCTCCGGTGACTAAAGCTGTCTTTGGTAGGTTCATTACCCTGTACTTCCGAGTGCCGCCCGCGCAGCACGAGCTAGTACAGCCGCCTCTTGCGGCGTGTCGGCAAGCGCGGTCAGATGGCCCATTTTGCGGCCCGGACGCGCCTCGGCTTTGCCGTACAAATGCAGCGACACATTCGGCATCGCCAGCGCGGCAGCCCAATTTGGCGTTTCCGGCTCCCACACATCGCCCAGCAAGTTCGCCATCGCCGCTGGGCGCAGAAGCTCAGTAGAGCCGAGCGGCAGGCCGCAGATGGAGCGGACCTGCTGCTCAAACTGGCTGGTCGCGTGGGCTTCAATAGTCAAGTGGCCGGAGTTATGCGGGCGCGGGGCCATTTCGTTGACGATCAAGCCGCCGCCCGCCGTAACGAAGAACTCGACGCACAGAACGCCGACAATGTCAAGCGTCCCGCAAATCGCCCGCGTGATCTCGACTGCTTCCGCCGCCGTCTTTGCTGAAACGGAAGGCGACGGACAGACTGAGACATCTAAAATGCCGTCTTTGTGGGCGTTTTCAACAGGGCCGTAACATGCGAAGCTGCCGTCCAAACCGCGAACGGCGACCACGGAAACTTCGCGCTCGAATTGGACAAAGCCTTCCAAAACGCATTCCGCGCCGCCCAGCGCGGCCCAAGCCTCTGCGGCCTCGTAGGCGTTTCGGAGCCGAACCTGGCCTTTGCCGTCGTAGCCAAAGCCGGCGGTTTTCAGAATAGCTGGGGTGCCGATGTCCGCAATTGCAGACTCGAGTTCCGGCAAAGTGGTCGCTAAGCGGAACGGGGCGCAGGGGAAGCCATGACGCGCCAGAAATTCTTTCTCACGCCTTCGGTTCTGGGCAATGTGCAGCACTTCCCCGCTGGGCCGGACCGGAACGATCTCGGCGGCAGCGGCGGCAGTTTCCGCCGGCACGTTTTCAAATTCAAACGTGATCACTTGGACCGAGCGAGCAAACTCGCGCACGGCGTCTAGGTCGTCATACGCCGCGACGATTTCCCCATCCGCCACCTGCCCCGTCGGCGTGTCCGCCTCCGGCGAAAATGTCCGCACCCGATAGCCCAGACTGCGGGCGGACAGCGCAAACATCCGCCCAAGCTGACCGCTGCCGAGAACACCGAGCGTCGCGCCGGGTAGAATAGGTTTGTTCATAAAACGCATGACTCCATTAAGCGAAATGTTTGGTTCAGGCAGTCGATTTCCGCCGCCACGCCAAGAGGCAAAATGAACTGCGGGGCTTCATGCCCGAAGTCCATTTCCGCCACAATCGGCAGATCACGTTGTCCGAACTCGCCTGCCACCACCGAAAGAATAATCTCAAACAGCGTTTCTCGCTCTTCCAGCGTGTACAGCTCAGGCCGCGCGAACAGCAGGCCCGAAATCTGGCCGAAGATGCCCTGCATTCCATAATTGCGGAGCATGTACTTGACTTGATCCGGCGTGGGTTTCTCTTCCGAGGTTTCAAAGAATAGGATCTTTTCGCGCCAAAAATCTGGGGCAGGCCACCAAGGCGTGCTTTTCAGGAACTCCAAAACTTCGATGCACCCGCCGAATAATTGGCCTTGAACGACACGTTCCCCTTGCAGCCAGCGCCAGCCGCCGTTGAGCGCATATTCCAGCTCTGCGGCATACGCGGGCGCTTCCCAGCGCTGAGATCTCACGACCCGCTCTGGGTAGGCCGCGTACTCATAGCTTGCGCTCGGCTCCGTGAGCATTTGCCGGACATGACGGCTGAACTGCAGCGGCAGCGTCCCAGCCTGGGCAAACCCTGCCATGATGCTTGGGCCGTTGAACGTCACCAATCCAAGCTGGCTCGCATAGGTCAGCAAAATGGTCGTGTCGGAGTAACCCATCAAAATCTTGGGATTGGCGGCAATGGTTTTGGCATCCAAATAGGGCAAGAGGCGGACACTGTCGTCGCCGCCGATGCTTGCGATCACGGCGCTGATCTCAGGGTCGGCGAAAGCCGCGTTGAAATCTTCCGCCCGGCGGCGCGGGCTGTCGTGCAGCTCCCCCGCCGCCATGCGGGTCGTCGGGTACTCGCGGGTTTGAACCTCCAGCAGGTCACGCAAATTGGCAAGGCCGAGGTCAAACACGTCTGAATAAACACCGGGTCCGCCCCAGGACGGCGAAAGCACGGCCACCATATCGCCCGGCCCTAATCGCTTCGGCTTCTGAAAGATTGTCATTCCAGCACGTCCCCCAGCACGCGAGCGGTTTGGTCGGCGCGGAATTGGCGCAGCTTGTCGCGCAGATTGGGGCGCGTGTTGGCGAGAATGGCAACGGCGAGCAGGGCGGCATTGGTTGCGCCGGCTTTGCCGATAGCGAGGGTGCCGACGGGGATGCCACTGGGCATCTGGACAATGGACAGCATCGAGTCCTGGCCGCTGAGGGCGTGGCTTTGAACGGGAACGCCCAGCACGGGAACCAGGGTTTGGGCCGCGACCATGCCGGGCAGATGGGCCGCGCCGCCCGCTCCGGCAATGATCACCTCTAGGCCGCGCTCCTCCGCCGAGCGTGCAAACTCGGCCATGAGCTGAGGCGTCCGGTGGGCAGAAACGATCTTGTTTTCATGGGGAATATCAAACTGGGTCAGAACGGCGTCGGCATGGCGCATGGTGTCCCAGTCGGACTTGCTGCCCATGATGACGGCGACTAAGGGCTGTAAAAGATTGAGTGTCATTGCTGCTGCCTATTCGTGACGACTGCTCTAATGTCCTTCCCAGTCTCTCGTTCCGGTATTGTGACGGGGGAACCGGCCTGGCAAGTTTGCCGACAATGAAGACTGTTCAGACTTGCAGGAACACTTAAGTCTCACAAAAGCTCTTCAAGGAATTATGTTATGATTGATGCAGTCCATGCACCTCGAAATATCGCCGCCGCCAAGAAAAAGTCGGCAGCCTCAACGCTCAAAGCGGCGCAGGCCAAGACGACTCAGCCCGCCGCACGGCGGCTTGTCCGCTGGCATTTGACCGCGCTTGGCCTGCTGGCCGGCCTGTCCGTCGCCGGACAAGTCGGCGTGCAGTGCATGATGCACGCGCCGCAGGCGGATGTGCCGGCGGTGGCGCTGGCCGCGCGGCAGGAAGCCCTCGGCCAGCACCTAGTTGTCGGCGCTCTCGCCATCCAGGCGTCTGAGACGCCGCAGCAGCGAACCGGCTGGGAAGCGGACCTGCGCGACACGGCCCAGCTTTGGAAACAGTCGGCAGCGGCCCTGCCTCAAGCCGGCACCGCCGCCAAGCTCGCCGCCCCACATCAGCAGGCGATGCTGGACGCCGCGCAGGGCTTGCTGGCCGCACTGCCGCCGGACAACAGTCCTCAAAAGGCCGATGTTTCGCGCTATTTGACCCCGCTGTTCCAGCACCAGAAAGCCTACGACGCCAGCATGGACGCCGTTATCGCAGAAGACAGCCAGGCAGCCGCCGCGCATCTCCTATTTCTGCGGGCCTTGCAGGCCAGCCTCTGCGCCTCCATGCTTCTGGCGCTGGCGGCGCTTGGCCTGCTGGCATCTAAACCCAAATCGGGGGCTGTGCCGCAGACAATCGCCAAACTGACTGAGATGGAAGAAAAGCGCTCCGAAATGGACGCCGCCCTCAGCGAAGCCGACCGGCAGATCGCGCAGATGCGTCAGACACTCGAAAACCTGTCGGCGGTAGACGCGCTGACCGGCCTCAACAACCACCGGGCGTTCCAGGAGCAGCTTGACCGGGAACTGGGCCGCGCCCTGCGCCACAACCAGCCGCTGTCCCTGCTGCTGCTCGACGTAGACAAGTTCAAGTCCTACAATGACAGCTTCAGCCATGTGGAAGGGGATCAAGCGCTCCGAATTATCTCGGATGTGCTGAAGGAAACGGCGCGGGCCAGCGACATCCCGGCCCGGTACGGCGGCAAAGAGTTTGCGATTATCCTAACTGAGACCGACATGATGGGCGCGGTTGTGCTGGGCGAGCGTTTGCGTCAAGCGGTCGCGTCGGCGGACGGCTTGCAGCGGCCTTTGACCGCCAGCATCGGCATTGCGACCCTGACCCCGAACATCTTCAGCGCCGCCGCCTTTGTCGGCCATGCCGACCGCGCCTTGTGCCATGCCAAAGGAGACGGCCGCAACCGCGTTTCCCACGCCCACCGCATCCCTGCCCCGCTGGAAGATGAAGCGCCGGTGTATGCCAAAGCCGTGTAACGCCAGCAGGAACCCGGCACTGGAAGTGCCGGGCTACTGTCAAGTGAAAGTGCCTCCGGCACTGAAGAGCAGAATGCCGACAGCATTTAGTCCCGCAGGGACTTTGATGCGATAGTAGTCCGGCACTTCCAGTGCCGGGTTCCTGCTTCTGCGGGATCGCCTACCCGCTTTCGGCCTCGTAGCACGAATAAAAATACGGCGTGGCGGCCTCAAACTCAGCGGCGCAGGTGTCCACCATCTTGTAGGCAGGTTTGAGGCCAATCTCTTTGACCCAGCCCCGGACATGGACTTCCTGGACCGCGAAAATTGCCGCCAGGTGCCGGTCGGCAAAACCCAGCGTCTTGGCCCGCGTCAGCAAAGCGCGGGCGTCCTCCGTCAGCGGCTCAAAGGGCTTAAACTTGGGCCAGTTGACGCGCAGATGCTCCTCAAACTGCACCAGCTTCTGGATTTTCACCAAGAACCACGGATCAACCCCGGACAAGTCGGCGACTTCGCGCACCAGCATCCCCCGGTGAAACGCTTCGGCGATCAAAAACAAGCGCTGATCGGTCGCGCTCGCGAGGCCCGTTTCAATGTCCATTTCCGTCAGGCGGTCCGCGTTCTTCGGGCGCAGGCCGATTTGCCCGATTTCCAGGCTGCGAACGGCTTTCAGCAGGCCGGCCTCAAAGGAGCGGCTGATTGCCATCACTTCGCCTGTGGCCTTCATCTGAGTCGTGATCCGCCGATCCGCCGCCGTAAACTTGTCAAACGGCCAGCGCGGGATTTTGACGATGATATAGTCCAAAGCTGGCTCAAAGCAGGCCAAAGTTTTCTGCGTGACGGCGTTCGGGATTTCGTCTAGGTGCAGGCCCACCGCGATTTTCGCGGCGACGCGGGCAATCGGGTACCCTGTGGCTTTGCTTGCCAGGGCCGACGACCGGGAGACGCGCGGGTTGACTTCAATGATGTAATAGGAAAACGATTTCGGGTCCAGCGACATCTGCACATTGCAGCCGCCTTCAATGCCTAAAG
>CAXTRL010000149.1:0-8178 GCA_964246575.1 uncultured Armatimonadales bacterium | reverse complement strand
TTCGCGACGCCGCGCACACCGTCTGTTCCAAACAACTTTTCGGGCATAGTTACGTTATCTTCTCTAAAGCAAACTGACTGATTGATAAAATTACAGGTGGGTTTCCGGCGCTACGGGCGGTGCGGCGGCATTGGGCGCAGCGACGCCAGAAACGGCAGGCGCGGCCACGGGGGGCGCGGCCACAGGCGGCGCGATGACATGAACCGTGACGGTAATCGGCCCGGGCGGCGAGAGCGTGAGGCCGGGCGGAACAACCGGCAAGACACGCTTGACAATGTCTTTTGTCGCGCCGGCCATATCAACCGGGCGGGTCGTCAGCGTTCCAACGGCGGCAAGCCGGCTTGGACGACCTTCGGCGGTCACAGTCGCCGGAGACACTTCAATGCTGCCGAACCGATACGGGGCCGCCAGCGTGCCGACAACATCTGCGCTGACAATCAATGTTTTGCGGGACATGGCCCGGTCCAAATCCAGCCGGACATGCACCGTCGGCGGCGTCACCGTCACATCGCCCACCGGGCTGCCGGACGCATCCAGCGCCGCCAAAGCGAAATCTTCGTCTACCGCTCCCGGCGTCTGGTCCGGGTCCGCCTGCGCGGCCAGCCGCACTACTGAAGTGACTGCGGCTTGGGTCCCCGTCACGACTGCCTCTCGCGGCGTGATCACAGGCGAGGCGAACGAGTAGCCGGCAGGGGCAATCCCAATCCCATCCGACCCGACCGGAAGCTGGCGGCGGCGGCGCGGCTCAAGCTGAAGCGCGGCGGGGGGCGGGTCCGTTTCAACGGAAACGCTCGGCGGCAGGCCAGCCACATGGACCGGCAGCGGCGGGGACAAACCAGGCTGGGCATGGGACAAGTCTACCCAGGCGGTGACGGTCGCATCCGACAAGCGTGCGATTTCTTCTGAAGAGCCGTCTAGCGTGAGCGTCACCGACGGCAGATCAGTTGTGGTCAGCAGCAAGTTCGGGGGCAGGTTATGCACCGTGAGCGGCAGGATTAAAATGTGCGGCGGGCGGCCATTGCTGAGGCCGGCGACATAAAAATGCAGAACAACGGCAAAAAACAGGGCAAGCAGCTTGTAACCGAAATTGTGGCGCAGGGCAGGAAGCATGATGATTGAGAATAGTGATTAAGAATGGTCACTCGCGGCAGCCGGCTCCGGCAGTGTTTCCGGCACGGGCGATGTGTCCGGCACGAAAATCGGCTCCGGCACGGGCGGCTTTGCGGCGCGGGGGCGAATAAAGCCGCGACGGCGGCGCAGGGCCGGCTTCTCGCGGCCCGTGTATTCCCGGATCAGCAGGTCACGCAGGCGTCCGTCATCCCGCAGGCCGCGTGCCATTTTGCCGTCAAACGCCAGCGAAATAATTCCGGTTTCTTCCGACACGACCACGACCAAAGCGTCGCTTTGCTCGGTGATTCCCAAAGCGGCCTTATGGCGCGTATGCACCTGCATCCCTTGAACGCTCCGGCTTTCCGACAGCGGCAGCGTACAGCCCGCTGCAACAATCCGGTCCCGTCGGATTACGACTGCGCCGTCATGCAGGGGCGAGCCGGGGTAAAACAGCGTGCAAAGCAGGTCTGTGCTGACTTCGCTGCCAATGGCAGTTCCCGTTTCCACAATGTCGGACAAGCCGGTTTCGCGCTCCAAAACCAGCAGCGCCCCGATCTTCTTGTCGGACAAGCTTTCGGCGGCTTTGACAATCTCGCCGACCATAGAAGACAAGTCCTCGCGGTCCAGGCCGGTAAACCCCTTGCCCCAAAACCCAAGCCGCCCGACTTCTTCCAGCGCGTGACGCAGCTCCGGGAAAAACAAAATAACGATAGCAACCGGGCCGAGAGGCAGGATTTCCTGCAAAAGCCAGCTCAGGGCCGAAAGCCTAGCCCACGTCGAAAACAGCAGCATCGCCACAAACACGACCAGGCCGGTGATAATCTGCCAGGCGCGGGTTCCTTTCGCCAGCATCATCAGCCGGTACACGAGGTAGGCGACAATTAGAATGTCCGCCCCAGTCCGCACCAAGCTCCACGCATCGCCGCCAATCAGCCGTTGCGTCCAGGTTCCCCACCCTCCGGCAAAGAAGGATGAGAGCAGCGGCGAAAAAAACGAACTGTGTGGGGAAAAGTGCATGGCTAAAATCTTTTCCCCGAATTATGACACAAGTAGGGGGTAAATCGCAAGCCAAGCAATGCAGAAAACGCGGCAAAAAATGGGGACTGCTCAAAGCAATCCCCATGAAAGCAATAGGCAGCAGGCAGCACCGAGCGTTAGCCGCCAATGGCAGAAGCCGAAATCGGCACGGGCGGCGGTCCTGACGTCGTCAAGCCGGCAGGAACCGGAACATTGAGCGTGCAGGGCTGGAAGGCGAAGATCCAGTAGCCGACATAAGGGTTCAGGACGTCCGTCGCCGGGGACAGCGCGGCATACGCATTTGTGGACGTGTTGTACGAGTACAACGTCGATTGAACGACCGCCGGGGTGGACGCCAGCGGGCCGGAGCCGCCGGGGCCGGAAGCCGTCATCGACGACAGCGGCACGGCCAGCGTAAACGGGTCACCAATCTGGTTCCAGCCCTGCTGAAGTGAAAGGGAGAACGGCTGGGTCGCTGACGCCGAGGTGCCGGGGATGTGCAGGTAGTTCGCGCTGGGGAAGCGGATCCAGTAGCCCTGGCCCAGCCGCAGCGTGTCGGCGGGCGCGGTCGGGTAGAACACATAGACGCCCAGTGACGGCTCCCACTGGATCAAGCGCGGGTTCGGGTTGGCGAGCGGCGTGGTGAGGCCGAAGACCGACGCGAAGCTGCCGATGCCGGTGTAGTCAAACGGGGCGGAAATCATTTGCAGCCCGGCGGGATAAACGACGGTGGGGGTGAGAACAATCGGCTCGGTGATCGCGGCCCCGGCCGTGAGCGCCGCCAAAGGAAGCACCGCGCCGGTGAAGGTCTCCATGAGAGGCGCAGTGATTGCCGTGGTGGTGACCGTGATCTTGAGCGCCAGGCCGCTGGGCACCGTCAGCGTGTATGCGCCGGAAGCATCGGTGGTTGCCGTGGCAACAACCACGTTGTTGGTCGTGGTCGTTGCCGTGACGACCGCGCCGACCACCGGCTGCGCCAGAGCGCTGCTGTCCGTGACGGTGCCGGTGATCGTTGCCGTGCCGGTGCCGGCGTTGGCATTGAACGAAAGCGCCGCCAGCAGCGGTGCGCCGGCGAACGAGCCGAGACCGGTCGCATCGTCGTACCCGGCCCCCGCTTGAAAGAATAAATTGGAGCCGGTCACGATGTCGTGGAAGTCCGCGCTATAAGTCGCGCCGTTTACGGCAAACGGGTACAGCAGCGGGTTCAGGAAGCCGACCGGTCCCAGACCGCCCGCAGTACGCTGCTGGTTGATCAGCGCCGTGAAAGCCGCCCACAGCGGCGCGGCGGCGCTGGTGCCGCCGACGACCTCAGCCGCGCCGGGACCGCCGGGCGCAGAAACAGGGCCGTAGACCGTGTAGCCGGTGTTTGGGTCGGCGTTTAAAGACACGTCCGGCACATCACGCCGAGTTGGGGACGAGCCAAAGCCAAGCTGATAGGTAGGCTTAGACCAAATGGAACTGATGCCGCCGCCGGAGCCTTCGGGGTCCACGGCGGCCGTTCCCGCGCTCCATGTGGTTTCGCCGATATAAGTCCCGGCAGTTGCCGCTCCGGTTGTCGCGGTGGTGGCCGGCTTGAGATAATTCAGCGTTGTGCCCCCGACGCCGGTGGCATAAGGCTGGGATGCCGGATTGTCTACCGCCGGCGTGGTAACGGTCGGGGAAGTGACGATCGTGCCGGTGGTTGTGATCGTCGTATACAGGTCGTATGCGCCGTTGTCGCCGGAAGAGCAAAACAGCGACTGCCCCTGCGCGGCCATCTGCTGGAACAGCGTATTTTCACCGGAAATGATCGCCGGGTCTTCCAAAGGCTCCGCCAGGCCCCAGGAGCAGCTAATCACCTGAACCAGCGGCGTGGTGGCGCTGCTCGGATTGAGGTCGTTTGCCATGCGCGTGAAGATGGTCAGCGGCGCGACTGGGTCCGCCGTTTGATCGGCTTCGTAGACATACACGCCAGTCGCAGCGGGCGCGAGCGCCAAAATCATATCGATGTCCAGCTCCACTTCGGTCTGGCCTTCCACAGTGATCGGCGCTCCCAGGTAACTGCCAAGCGGAATGGCCGTGACGGGGGCCGCCGCCCCGGTCAGCACAGTCGGCAAGGCGAATTGCGACGTATAAAGCGCAATGTCGGCAGGGTTAAAGCCGTCCAGCTCAAACAAGCCGATGTTCTGGCCGGTGCCGTCTAAAGTCGCCGTTCCCGTGGTCGCCGTCGTTGTGGTCGCGCCGTACAGCGGCGAAATCGCACCAAGGCCGTAAGCGTACTTGATGTCGTTTGGGGACAAGCCGCCCAGCGGCCCGCTGCCGATCCCGCCCCCGCCGCCAGTAATCGGCACCGGCGCATTGGGGTCAAGATTTGGCTGCATCGCGCTCGGCTGCATGTGCCGCAGATGCGGGTGCATCAAAGCGATGCTGCTGAGGCCGGCAATGCCGGCAACCCGCGCGGCCACTGAGCGCGGCAGGGTCAGCGCGGCGCTGTTGGCGTACACGACGCGGCCATCCGGCATTTGGTAGCGGCTCATTTGAACGCCGAACGCGGCTTCCATCTTGGCGGCCGGGCCGGAAACATTCAGCAGCGTCCGTCCGGCAGACGTTCCGGTAACGGCCAGGCCTTGAGCGCGGGCAAACGCCGCCACGGCAGCATAATCTTCCGGCGTCGGCCCAAACCGGGCCGTGAAGTCCGGCGGCGAAAGGAAATGGTGGAACAGCGGATCGCCGGGCGTGTACTGCCGCCGCAGCAGATCGGCAAGCTGGCTTTGGTTCCGCAGGGGCAGGACCAGCCCGGCGTGGAGCGGCGCGGCGGCGTCCAGGCGTCCCAAAAAGCGTGCCTGACGCAGCCGGGGCGCAGGCGAAGCATTGGCGGCGAGGGCAACGCGCGGCTCCGGCGACGCCGCCTGTGCCGGGCCATGCCCCAGCAGGCTCATCAGCGCCAGCGCCGTCAGGGAGAAGTTCGGCAGAAAGCGGGAAGCTGCGTCAGGCCGCGTCTTAGCGGAAAACAAATTGGCGAAGTGCATCGAGAACAAGCTCCTTGATTGGAAAACGCTAAGTCGGGAACAAGCGCAAGTGAGGGACTTAAAACAAGAGTCTTATGAAAAGTCTTTGAAGAGTCTTTTGGATACGTCCATTATATAGGAAAGACGCTGTCCTGTCAAGGAGTTCTCGCGCCGCGCCGCAGATGTTTGATAAGCACTGCGAAATGGACAAAATCAACGCCCCGAATAAGTTCCGGCTCTTGACGCACCAATGTCAAAGCGTCTGCAATGCTGTGTTTTTGACCGTGTGAAGCGGCATCCATCAGTGCTGCCAGCGCCGTCTCATCGTGTAACTGGGAACTGAGCGTCATTCCCTGCAAATAGCAGACGACCATTGCCGCTAAATACACGCCATGACAGCGGTGCATGGCTTTGATAATGTCGGCATCGGCGGCAGAAGGCATAAATGGAGGATCAGCGTTCACGGGTTGCTGTACAGGCCGCTCACCGCCAGCAAGCGCAGGGCCTTGCACCACCGTAGGGAGCTGCGGGATAATTATTTCCGTGACGCTTTCCTGGGCGGGCCGAATCACTTGCAGCACGGCCAGCCGCAGATATGGATTGCGGGTGCTCCGCAGCATTTGGAGCCGCTGCCGGCTACTTCTTCCCGCATAGGCAGACTGAAAGGCATTTCCATTCGCACGAATCACCCCATAAGCACTCCGTATCAGCGGAACATCTCGGAGCGAGACAGGAAACACAAACACGGGGCGTTCCGTTAGGGGATTCCAAAGCCAACCGCCGATGAGAACAGTGCCGCCGGCGACAAACGGATCAGGATATTCGTCGAAATCACCATTTCGCGCTACTGAATGGATAAAATCAGCGGGCATTCTGTAATGAAAGGCATAGATGGAGGTCTTGCCATGAACAAGCAATTTCACCCGGCCCCGGCCAGTCGCTAGAGGCAAAGTGGTCGAAATGACTGTCCGTATTTTCGTGACGGGATCAAGACGCAACTCCGCCCTTGCTGAACCGCTTTCGGCATCCGGCCTGAGAGTGACTATCGCCCAAAGCGGGAGGCGGGAGGCGGCGACCTGGCTCAAATCAAGGGAAACCAAATCAGAAATGCGGTTAAGCCGAACCGCACGGCTTTGTGCAGTTCCCGGCGCGGGAAGGAACAGACCCAACAGAAGCGTCAGCGCTAAGAGTTTCATGATGCCCCCTGAAACGATATAAGCTTTTCGATAATGGTCTAGTATAGATAGTATGTTGTATACTGGGTCATGGTTTTCGAGACAATTCTGTATGTTCATTGTAGCAGTGACCGCCTGCGGCGCGACAGCAAGGCACCAAACGGCAAACAAAAATACTTCTGCAACACTTGCAAGAAAAGCAGCCGCCAGAACCCAAAAGCGCGTGGCTACAGCCAAGACTTTTAAGCCCAAGTGCTGGCCGCCTATCACGAACGTGCCTCACTGCGCGGCGTGTGCCGCATCTTCGATAGGCAATAATGCCGCAGGCATACTTTTGGGACGCTTACCAGAAGGTGCTGCCTGATGAACAGAATGGCCTCCTGGACATACGTGATGCACGAGTTATGCCTGCGAGTATTTTTGCACGAGTACAACATTCACTGTTTACGTTAAACCACTACTAAGATATAGGTAGACCCACAGACATGCCTAAAACATTGCAAGACCAAACTGTTCTGAACAAGCGCTGGATCTCCGGCTTTCTGCCTCGCTTGATCCTTGTCTGCTCGTCGTTCGGGTGGATGGCTCACGCGGTTGTTGCTTCTACACCACAAGCACATATCGTCAGTAGTCCTACTGATACACAGAAGCCCCCTATCAGGAATGGAGATTCTAATTCTGAGTCAGAAGAGGAAGTTTTAACAAAAACATCACATTTCGACGAATTTCCAAAAGATTGGATGCAGCACCCCTGGTCAGCTCAAGAAAATAGACCCTACCATCTCATCCGGTCTGAGGTCGATGCACTTCTTCGAAGCCACAAGCTCACTCCTGAAGTCATCCAGCAATACTTTTCGGCGCACAAAGCACATCCTGATGACCCCAAAGCCGTATTCCGATGGGCTTATGCTTGCGAATCTGCGGCTCACGCCGGGCAGCCAGTTCTGTTGGCTTCTTCGCCGGACCTTTCCTCTGTCAACATTCCGCTCGCGCCCTGGTCTTCTGTCGAGTACTGTCGTCTCGCGTTCCTTCTTGCATCGTATTTCGCGCCAGCACCCTCCATCATGAAGCCTTTGGCGGAACGCCTCATTGAGCATGATGCCGGTGATGTTGCAGTAGTACAGGATTTCGTAAGTCTTCTTCTATTTACAGGTGTCCCAGAAGATAAAAAACTCGCGTTTCGATTGATAGACAGACGAATTAGAACTCATCCCTCAGACCCGCGCGGCTATACAGAGATGGGAGATGCGTACTATACGAGCTGGAAAGCGTCTGGGTCAAAGGCAGACGCCGAGAAGGGAATTTTGTACATGACGCGCTTTTCCAAGATGCTGTCTAAAGGCGATCCAGACATCGGTTACTCAAATGACCGTATTCAGGAAATGCGCCGAGGGTTACATCCACTCATTGTAGCCCCAGCGCAGAAGACAAGTGCACCTTAGTGTCCCTGAGCCTTGGCTAGTCATGCTGCAAAAACTGGGCAGTGGCACAGTGCCGACAGTTATTGTGTTTCAAATTCTGGAACAGTGGATTGGGGGGCAGCAAAATACCTTGTGTTGATGGCCTTTAAAAGCATCCATCGTTCCACCCGAACTTTTCCACTTGTCGCGACTGTGCCACTACCTCTTCATGGTCATTCACAAGCATTAAGAACGCTGGCCGAAGGGGTCTTCACGGAGCTGGCCGATGCGGCAGAAGCGGAGCAGCAGATACACCGGCAGGGCGAGCGCCGTGTTGTACAAAATCGCGCCGCCGGTCTGTGCCAGCCACCGATGCGAATGATGCAGGGCCGGGCCGGGCGCAATCAAGGCCGAAACGGCTTCCGCCACAAGGCTTGCCGCAAGCGTCACCAGCGGCGGCACCAAAAGGTTGGAGCGGATGAGGCTGCT
>CAXTRL010000148.1:4515-8204 GCA_964246575.1 uncultured Armatimonadales bacterium | reverse complement strand
CGAGTGGCAATTAGGCGACCTGCCCTGCGGCTACGACCACAAGTATACTTACTCGCATATCGGTTATAACCTCAAAGTCACCGACATGCAGGCCGCCGTCGGCGTGTCCCAGCTCCAGAAGCTGCCGGAGTTTATCGCCGCCCGGCGGCGGAACTTTGCCTACCTGCACGCGGGGATGCAGGACTTGCAGGAGCATCTGATTTTGCCCGAAGCGACGCCGAACTCCGAGCCGTCCTGGTTTGGCTTTCCTCTCGCCGTCCGGCCTGATGCGCCGTTCACCCGCGACCAGTTGGTGCGCCATTTGGACTCCAAGAAGATCGGGACGCGCCTGCTGTTCGCAGGCAACTTACTGAAGCAGCCGGCGTATGCGAACATCACCCACCGCAAAATCGGCGACTTAGCCAACACCGACTTTGTGATGAACAATGTTTTTTGGGTTGGCGTTTATCCGGCCTTGACCGACGCCCACAAAGACTACATGATTGACGTGATCGGCAGCTACGTTCAATCCGCCCGGCGCGAGCTGGCGATGGCCGGGTAACGCCGCTTATGCCAAGCCCGCTGTCCGACGATTTAGACCATGTGCTGCTGCACACGGACGGCTTGTGGGATGACCTGCGCGGACAGCGCTTGTTTGTGACCGGAGGGACCGGGTTCTTCGGCTGCTGGCTGCTGGAAAGCTTTTTGTGGGCCAATGAGCGCCTCCGCTTGGGGGCAAAGATGACGGTCTTGTCCCGCAGCCCGGAAGCATTCGCGGAGAAAGCGCCGCATTTGGCGTGGAATCCTGCGGTTACGCTTCAAGCCGGGGATGTCTGCTCGTTTGCGTTCCCTCCTGGGCATTTCTCCTACGTCCTGCACTGCGCGACCGAGGCCAGCGCGGCGCTGAACCGGGACAACCCGCTCGGCATGATTGAAACGGTCACGTCAGGCACGCGCCGGGCGCTGGAGTTTGCCCAGGCGTGCGGAGCCAGGCGGTTCCTGCTGGCCTCGTCCGGCGCAGTCTATGGAACGCAGCCGCCGGGTCTGAGCCACGTCCCGGAAGACTATCCCGGCGCACCGGACTGCAGCCGGGCCGCCTCGGCATATGGCGAAGGCAAGCGGCTGGCGGAGCTGTTCGGCGCGGTGTTTGCCGAAAAGCATGGTTTGGAAGTGCTGATCGCTCGCGGGTTTGCGTTTGTCGGCCCGTACCTGCCGCTAGACACGCATTTTGCGGTCGGGAACTTCCTGCGGGACGGGCTGGCCGGCGGGCCGATTGAAGTCGGCGGGGATGGAACGCCCTTCCGCTCGTATCTTTATGCGGCGGACCTTGCCATCTGGCTTTGGACCATTCTGCTGCGCGGGACGCCGGGACGCGCCTACAATGTCGGCTCGGAAGACGCAAAAACGATTGCGGAAATTGCCCAAGCGGTGGCCGTTTGCTTTTCGCCTGCCCTGCCGGTGCGGATCAGCCGCGCCCCAATCCCCGGCGCGGCGGCTTCCCAGTATGTTCCCTCGGCGCGTCTGGCAAAAAGCGAGCTGGGTCTGGAAGCATGGATTGGGCTGGAAGAAGCGCTCCGCCGCACGCTCCGCTGGGCGTCACACTGAAAATTTATGAGTAACGCAATGATAAAAGTCTCAGATTACCTTGCACAGTCGCTGGTGCGGCATGGAATTGATCATGTCTTTTTGGTCACCGGCGGCGGGGCGATGCACCTCAACGATGCGATTGGCCGCTGCCGGGGGCTGAAGCATGTCTGCTGCCACCATGAGCAGGCTTGCGCGATGGCGGCGGAAAGCTACTATCGTTTGACAAACAAGCTGGCCGCCGTCAATGTGACAACTGGGCCGGGCGGCACAAACGCCATCACTGGCGTTTGGGGGGCATGGACGGACTCAATCGGCATGATTGTGATTTCGGGCCAAGTCAAGTTCGAGACCGTCGTTCGCAGCACCAACCTTCCCCTGCGCCAGCTTGGGGACCAGGAGCTTGACATTGTCAAAGTGGTCGCGCCGATGACCAAGTACGCCGAGATGGTCACCGACCCGCAGGCGATCCGCTATCATCTGGAAAAAGCGCTGTTTTTAGCGGCGTCCGGGCGGCCCGGCCCGGTTTGGCTGGATATCCCAATGAACGTGCAGGGCGCTTTAATTGACCCGGACACCCTGCCTGGCTTTGACCCCGCCGAACTGGGGCCTGTAACCGATGACACCGCCCGCCTGCCGCAGCTTTGCGAGAAGATTGCCCAGCTTTGCCGGGAAGCGGAGCGTCCGGTCATCTTTGCCGGGTCCGGCGTGCGCCTTGCCGGCGCTCAGGCGGACTTGATTGCGCTGGCGGACCGCTGGGGCATTCCTGTCGTGACGGCCTGGAACGCGCACGACTTGATTTGGAACGACCACCCAAGCTTTGCCGGCCGGCCCGGCACAATCGGCGACCGGGCGGGAAACTTTGCCGTTCAAAACGCCGACTTCCTGCTGGTGCTGGGCAGCCGCCTGAACATCCGCCAAATCAGCTATAATTGGGAGAACTTCGCGCACCGGGCCTACAAAGTGGTGGTGGACATTGACCCGTCGGAGCTGAAGAAACCGACAATTCAGCCGGACCTGCCGGTGCAGGCGAATGTCCGGGATGTCTTGACTCAGCTTCTCGCCCAGCCCGCCGCTGAGGTTCCGCCGCGCCATGCCGAGTGGCTGGCCTGGTGCCGGGAGCGGACGGCAAAGTACCCGGTCGTGCTGCCGGAATACCATAACAGCGCCCAGGGCATCAACCCTTACGTTTTCATGGAAGCGCTGTTCCAGCATCTGCCTGAAAACCAGATTGTCGTGACCGGTGACGGAACCGCCTGCGTGACGTCGTTCCAGGCGGCGTTCCTGAAGCCGGGCCAGCGGCTTTACACGAACTCCGGGTGCGCGTCTATGGGGTATGATTTACCGGCGGCAATCGGCGCGGCGTTCGGCAGCGCCGGCGCAAACATTGTGTGCCTGGCCGGGGACGGCTCGATTCAAATGAACCTTGCCGAACTGCAAACGATTAAAATGCACGATTTGCCGATCAAGCTGTTCGTTCTCAACAACCAAGGGTATCATTCCATTCGGCAAACCCAGCAAAATTATTTTCCGGACAATGTCATCGGATGCGGCACCGACAGCGGCCTCGGCTTTGCGCCTTTCAGCAAGCTGGCCGACGCCTGCGGGTTTGCTTACCATGCCGCCCGCAATGAAGCTGATCTGAATCAGGCCATTCACGAAATCCTGAGCGGCGCTGGGCCGCAGATGTGCGAAGTGTTTCTGGACTTGAGCCAGCAGTTCGCGCCGAAAGTGTCTTCACGCAAGCTGGAAGACGGCCGCATGGTGTCCGCGCCTTTGGAAGACATGGCCCCATTTCTGACCCGGGAAGAACTCCAGCAGAATCTCATCGCTGAAACTCTTGCTGCCGAGTAATCAAACAAATACATTGCAATTATCAACGCCGAGTGGCGTGCAAAGGAGAATAAATTGAACAGTCTCGAAAAGAAAATGGTGGCGCTGCTGACGGAGCTGCGCGAAGAATATCATGTTGTCGGCGTTAAAGCCGAGTTTGAGGCCGAAGGCACGCGCCTGGAAGAAGCCATGCGCCTCAAAGAAGTCAGCCTGAAAGCCGGGCTTGGACTGACGCTGAAGATCGGCGGCTGCGAGGCCATCAAAGACATGTTTGAGGCGACAAGCCTCGGCAC
>CAXTRL010000148.1:0-4415 GCA_964246575.1 uncultured Armatimonadales bacterium | reverse complement strand
TTTGAGATCATGTGGCTGAAGAACAAGCGGGAATACTACGGCTCGATTCACCGCGAAGACGATGCCCGCCTCGCCATGATGGAAGATCGGTATCGCAAATCCATAGACGCCGTCGCGCACAAGGCGTAGCATATGAATGTGAATGCTCGAACAGCGCTGGTTACGGGGGGCGCACGCGGCATCGGTGCGGCTATCGCCAAGGCGCTGCGGGCGCAGGGCGCGGATGTGCTGACGCCGGGCCGAGCCGAGCTTGACCTCGCGGATCCCGCGTCACTGGCTGGCTGGCTCGCGCGGCACGGCGGGGGCATTGACATTGTCGTCAACAATGCCGGCATTAATATCCTGAACGACATTGACACCATCACGCCGGAAGACTGGCAGCAGATGGTCCAAATCAACTTGACTGCGCCGCTTCAAGTCATTCAAGGCGTGGCAGGCGGCATGAAGCGCCGGAATTGGGGCCGGATCGTCAACATCAGCTCCATTTTCGGCGTGGTCACCAAAGAGCGCCGGGGCGCATACAGCATGGTCAAATCGGGCCTGAATGGCCTGACCCGCACTGCCGCTGTAGAGCTGGCCCCGCACGGCATCCTCGTCAACTCCGTTTGCCCCGGCTATGTGGCGACCGATTTGACCCGGCAAAACAACTCACCGGCGGATTTGGAAAAAATCGCCGCCTCTATTCCCGCCGGGCGGCTGGCCGAGCCGGACGAGATCGCGCGTTTTGTCGCCTGGCTGTGCAGCGACGCGAACACTTATCTTGCCGGCCAAACCCTTCTGGTGGACGGCGGCTTCACCTGCCGCTGACGCCGACAAACTAGACAAATTTAATTGATGCAGATTCAAAGCAAGTCCCATCCTTATGCCGTTGCCGAAGCCGCTGGCCTGCGGGAAGCGCTGCAAAGCGCTTCCGAAGGCTGGCGCACCTATGCCCTGGTGGACCGGCAGGTCGCTGCGCTGTATCCTGACGCCTTCGCAGGCACGCTGCCGCCGGAGAACGTCCGGCTGATTGAAGCGACGGAGCCGGCAAAGAGCCTGGATGCGCTCAGTCCGCACATTGAATGGCTGCTGGGGGCGGGCTTTCGCCGGGACTGCCTGCTGCTGGTAGTCGGCGGCGGCGTTTTGCAGGATTTAAGCTGCTTCGTTGCGTCTACGCTGTTTCGGGGCGTCCGCTGGAGCCTGATCCCGACAACCTTGCTGGCTCAGTGCGATAGCTGCATCGGCAGCAAAAGCTCAATCAATATTGGGCATTACAAGAACCAGCTTGGCACGTTTTATGCCCCGCATGAAGTCCTGCTGGCGTTTGACGTGCTGGCTTCTTTGCCGCCCGATGAAATCCGCAGCGGGCTGGGCGAAATCATCAAGCTGCATCTGATTGCAGGCGAAACCGCCGTCGCAGCCTTGAAGCCGAAGCTGGCCAGCTTTGACACTCAGCCGGAGCTGCTCCGCGAGATGGTCTGGGATTCGCTTGCCATCAAAAAGCGCTTTATTGAAGAAGATGAATTGGATCAAGGCATTCGGAACCTGCTCAACTACGGGCATACGTTCGGCCATGCCTATGAATCAGCGACCGATTACGGTATTCCGCACGGCATTTCCGTCACGTTAGGCGTTCTGACGGCCACTTTTTTCTCGTCCAAGCTGGGCTGGGTGTCCTCCGATTACTTTGAGGGCCTGCACGAGTGGCTGACCCCTTACTACGCGCCGTACCAGAAAACCCTGGCGGCAGCGGACCCGGAGCGGATCATCGCAGCCATGCGGCAGGACAAAAAGAATACCGGCGACACGCTGGGCTGCATTTTGACGCGCGGCGCGGGGCAGATGGAAAAAACTAAGCTGTCGTTTGACGGGGAGGCTCGGCCCCTGCTTCGCGAATGGCTGGCGCAGGTTTGAGCGCCGTTCTCATAAACCCTGTTCTGCGCCTGGCCCGGCGCTTTGGGATTGACCGGGCGGTCACGTTCACGCTGCTGGGACGAGGCTGGGCGGCAATTTCCGGTCTGGTCACGCTTGCGCTGCTGACCCGGTTCCTGACGCGGGACCAGCAGGGGCTTTATTATACCTTTGGAAGCGTTCTCAACCTGGTTGTTTTCTTTGAACTGGGGCTGACGTTCGTGATTATGCAGTTTGCCAGCCATGAGCGGGCGAAGCTGGAATGGGCTTTGGACGGGACATTGCAGGGGGAGCCGGAAGCAAAGGCGCGGCTTGCCGGACTGCTCCGGTTTACGCTGCTCTGGTACGGCATTTTAGCGGTCCTGGTCGTGGCGACGATCCTGCCGCTGGGCCTGCTGTTTTTCGGCAAGTATGCCCCGCAGGGAGTTCCGCTGGTCTGGCGGCTGCCCTGGGTTTGGACCGTGCTGCTTTGCGCGGTGTCTTTGGCGTTGACTCCGATGTTCGCGGTGCTGGAAGGCTGCGGCCTCATTGCGGAGATCGCCAAAATCCAGATGGTGCAGCTTGTGCTGGCGAGCCTGCTGAATTGGGCGGCGCTGTGCCAGCATTGGGCGCTTTATGCTGCGCCGTTCAGCGGCACGCTGCCGCTGCTGCTGACTGTCGGCTGGCTGTGGCGCACCAAGCGCGTCTTTCTGCTGGATTTAGTGCGGCTTTCTCAGCGGCAGGCCGGGCAGGGCGCTTCTGTAAGCTGGCGGCGGGAAATCTGGCCGTTCCAGTGGAAAATGGCGCTCAGCGGCATGAGCGGGTACCTGGTTTTCTCGCTGTTTAACCCGGTTCTGCTGGCGACGCGCGGCGCGGCGGCAGCGGGGCAGCTTGGGCTGTGCCTTAACGTGATGTCGGCGATCTCTACCGTGTCGCTGGCTTGGATCACCACAAAATCCGCGATTTTCGGAACTTTGAGCGCAAAGCGCGAGTTTCAGCGGATGGACCGGATCTTTTTCCCCAGCTTGTGGTACTCCTGGGCAGTGGTCCTATTTGGCGGCACGGCGTTCTGGCTGACCGCGCTTTATTTGCATCATATCCATCATCACCTGGCGACGCGCATTTTGCCTCCACTGCCGCTTGGCCTGCTGGTTCTCACCATTATTTTGTACCACGGCGTTTCGGCGGAAGCGATTTACCTGCGTGCCCACAAGCAGGAGCCTTTGCTGTGGCTGTCTGTAATAGGGGCGTGCTTGATTGCGCTGCTGGACCTTCTGCTGGGCAGGCGTTACGGCGCGGTCGGATTGATGGCTGGGTATCTGGCCGTCACAAGCGTAGTCGGTCTGGGCGGCGGAACTTGGCTGTTTATTCGAAAGCGCCGGGAATGGCACGGCGAGACAGAATAGCACGGCGAGACAGAATGGCACGGCGAGACAGAATGGCAGAGTGAGCTTGCTGAACAGTGAATTTAAAGTGAGTGGTCTTCAGATGCCGGACAGCGGCCTGCTGCTTACGCTGTGCATCCCGACCTACAACCGGGCGGCGCTGCTGAAACTTTCTTTGCAGGCAATTCTTGCCCAAATCGGCACAGCGGAAGCGGCGCAAGTGGAAGTTCTCATCTTGGACAACGCTTCGCCGGACGACACGCCGTCGGTGGCGGCTAAGATGCAGGTAGAGTATTCCCATGTCCAGATGCATTATGTGCGCCATCCCCAAAATATCGGGCCGGATGCCAACTACGCGGCAGGGGTCCGGAATGCACGTGGCCGGTTCGTGTACCTGCTGTCGGATGACGATGTGCTGCTGCCGGGGGCGGTAAAGACGCTGGTGGAAGTAATTGGGGCGCACCCAAGCCTAGCCGCCGTCGCTCTGAATGTTCGCGAGTTTTGGAACAGTCCGGACGAGCAATCGCCGGGCGTATTTGCGATTTCGGAAGACCGCCTGCTGGCTACCCGCGAAGAAGCGCTGGTGTTTCTGGCAAGCCACATCGGGTTTTTGTCCTGCCTCGCCGTGCGCCGCGAAAATATTTGCCGCAACGACTACGCCGACAAGCTGGAAACGAACTTTGTTCACATTTACTTTTTTTTGGACGCTCTGGCTCGTGGCGGCGGCTTGTATGCGACTGCACAGCCGTATCTCGCCCAGCGCTCCGGCAACTCCGGCGGGTTTGATGTCTTCAAAGTCGTTGTAACCAACTTTTATGACGCAATGCAGTATGCCCGGCAGATCGGCTATGCGCCCGCTGCCGTTCAGAAAGTGTTGGCCCTGCACCTCAGCTTTATCTACCACTGTGTTTTGGCGTTCAAATCTAAAAACATCGGCACACTCCAGCCTCAGTATGGGGACGGCATTGTCCGCCTGCTAAAATCCTACGGCCCGACGCCCTTTGTCGTGTTCCGCTTGATCCCACGAATGCTGGTTCCGAGACCGCTTTTTTCCGTGACCCAGACCGCATACAAGTTCCTGAAAAGGAAGCTTCGCTAATGCCTCTTTTGTTGTCTTTGTGTTTTCCGACGTACCACCGCGCTTTTCTGCTGGATGGCGCT
>CAXTRL010000147.1:0-8230 GCA_964246575.1 uncultured Armatimonadales bacterium | reverse complement strand
CTAATCTTCAGTGTCGGAGACACTTTCATTCCAAAATAGAACGGCACTTTTAGTGCCGGTGTTCCTTGACACTGCCAAAGTCCACCGGGTATAGTCCCCTCACACCAGGCGATAATGTCCTGTAAATCACTAAACAAAGTCAACAAATAAGACCATGAGCATTACCAACACTGACAGCTTGCAAAAGGTGCGGCTTAACCTGACGTTCCCCGCCGACCGGGTAGACCAGCCGCTGCTGGCGCAGGCCATTAAAAACTTCGGCGTCAGCGCCGACATCCGGCGGGCGCAGGTGGAGCCCCAGACCGGCGGCTACATTATGCTGGAACTGACGGGGACCGACAAGCAGATTGACGACAGCGTGGCGTTCTGGAAAGCGTTCGGCGTCGGGGTCGGCTTTATCGGCATAGACGAAGCACAAGCGTATTAGAAAACTATCATTTAAGAGATTTATCACTCACAGGAGACAAGCGGCAATGGCAGATTACGCGCACCCGGAAGTGCTGATGGAAACCGAGCAAGTCGCGGCTGAAATGCACCCCGGCGCATTCAAGCTGATTGAGATTGACGTAGACACCGACGCCTACGCCCAGGGGCATCTGCCCGGCGCACTCGGCTTCAACTGGCAGACGGAACTGGAAGACACGCTGCGGCGTGATGTTCCCGACAAAGCGCAGTGGGAAGCGCTGCTTAGTAAATCAGGAATCACAAACGCCGACACGCTGGTCTTGTACGGCGACAACAACAACTGGTTTGCGACGTTCGGCTACTGGCTGTTTTTGATCTACGGCCATGACAGGGCCAAGCTGAAGCTGATCAACGGCGGGCGCAAAAAGTGGATCGCCGAAGGCCGGGAAATGACTACGGAAGTCCCTGCCCCGTCCCCGGCCGCTTACACGGCGTCGGAACCGAACTGGGAGCTGCGGGCGTTCCGGGACGAAGTGTTGCAAAAGCTGGGCAATCCCAACATCACGCTGATTGACGTGCGCTCGCCGGATGAGTTTTCTGGCAAAGTCATTGCGCCTCCCGGCATGAGCGAATCCGCCCAGCGCGGCGGCCATATTCCCGGCGCACAGTCCGCCCCGTGGCTGAACGCCGTCCAAGACGACGGCACGTTCAAGTCCGCCGACGAGCTGAAGGCGTTTTACGCAAGCAAAGGCGTCACCGAAGGCAAGGATGTGATTGCCTACTGCCGGATTGGCGAGCGGTCGTCGCACACCTGGTTCGCGCTTTACAATCTGCTGGGCTTTGAGAACGCCAAAAACTACGACGGCTCCTGGACCGAGTGGGGGTCTATCATTGGCGCACCGATTGAACGGGAAACGACAACCGTTCCCGGCACAAACGGCGGCGGCAAGGTTTGCCCCCCGTAAGCCTTCCGCACTTAAAGCAGCAACTTTATGCGACTTACCACTAAAAGCCAGTACGGCCTGCGCGTCCTGGGGGACTTGATTGAAAACTGGCGCAACGGCAACGGCTACAAGCAGGTTGGAGCGCTTGCTGTGCGCTGTGAAACGTCCCAAAAGTATTTGGAACAAGTTCTCCTGCCGCTGTCTCATGCCGGCATTCTGGAAAGCAAGCGCGGTCAGCACGGCGGCTACCGCTTGAACCGCGCCCCCCAGGACGTGTCCCTCGCCGAAGCCCTGCGCCACTTAGAGGGTCTGCTCATGCCCATCCCGACTTGGGCCGACGACACCGCAAGCGACTCGTCAGAGCTTGCCCGCGTCCTGCGCCGTGTCCGCGACGCCATCCGCAGCATTTTGGAGAGCACCTCTATTGAAGTGCTGGCCGAAGGCGCAGCGCCAGACCCTAAGCGCACCGATGAAGCCGTCGAAGCTCTCATGTACTACATCTGACTTAGAAGCTTTTTTTCTTTCCATCACTTCTGAATCCGCGTGAGGGCCACCCTCGCTGCTTCCCTCACCTTCGGATCGCTATCCTGCTGCAATGCTAAAAGAGCGGAAGTGCTGCTCCGGTCGCCGAGGTGGCCAAGCAGCCGGGCGCTTTCCAGGCGCACCATTGGGCCGGGGCTTTGACGGAGAACCGACAGCGCGACCTGCTGTGCCTGCCGGGACTGGGACGCAGAAAGCGCGTGCGCTCTTTGGGCTAAACTCAGCACGTCCAGCGCCTCACTTTGGGCTTGATCGTCGCTGGGGGCCGTGACTGAAGCGAAAAGAGCGGCGCTTTGCCCAGCGCCGAGTTTGGGAGATGGGTGCGTCAGGAGGAACCGGCGCAGGGCGAGCGAGGAGTCCATGGAGCGGTCGGGGCCGGGATCTGCCGGCGTTTCGCCCCGAAGCCCCTGCAAAGTTTGCTGCAAGCGCTGTGGGTGATGAGACGCCGCCAGCCCAGCCCAAACCAGCAGGGCTAGAAGCGGCAGCAAAATCAGCCGGAGCTTCCGGCGGTTGATCGGCACGATGGGCCGCTCGTCAAAGACTGTCATCAAGCGCTCCCTTCCGCACTGCGTCCGCAAAGCCGGCGTCAGCGAAGCCACTGGGAGCCGACGGCGGCGGCATACACCCCCACATACAAAAGCGCCGTGCCGCGCAGTGAAACCGCAATCAAACGGGGGCGGCGAGGGCGGTAGTAGGCGGCAAACGCCAGCAGGGGCAGGAAGCTAAGCATCTTGACCGCGCAAAACGCAGCGTCCCCGTGCTGCAAGCAGAAGGCCATCCAGGGGTTCGCTTCGCTTGCGGCCCCAGCATGGACCCAGTACAGCGTCGAACTCATGTCCAGCGTACAGATGAAAAATAAGAGCAGGCTGTCCCAGGCGACCGACGCGCGTGTCATAGTCATGGAAAACTCCTTCGGTGTTAGTTTATCCAAAAACCAGGCCAACTCCCTGAATCTTCCCTGCAAAAAGTACGGGGATTTTGCGGTTTCGTGAAAATCCCCGTACTTTTGCGGGCAAGCGGCCTAAGCGTTAGCCTTCGCGCGGCGTTTTCGGCTCGACCAGCTTGACCAGGCCGATAGACCCAAAGAAGAGCAAGGTCAGCGGAACGGCAAGGGCCAGCATCGTGCCGGGGTCGTTGGAGGGCGCGGCGACCATCGCCAGCGTGAAGAGGCCGACCGAGATCTGGCGCCAGTATTGGATCATCAGCCGAGAATTGATAATGCCGACTTTGCCGAGAAACATCAGCACGACCGGCAGCTCAAACAGCAGGCCGAAGACCAGGAGCAACTTGACGACGAACACCGTGTAAGTCAGCGGGTTCTGCTGCAAAACCGTGTTCGGGAAGTTGTGCAGGTAACTTAAAAACCAGCGCACGGCCATCGGCAGGACAAAATACGCGCAGGCCACACCGAGCGCGAACAGCAGGACAGACATCGGGGCGACATAATGAACGCCGCGCTTTTCGGCAGGCGTCAGCGCCGGCGCGATGAACCCCCAAAGCTCCAACACAACCAGCGGCGCGGCCAGCAGCAAGCCGCCTACCGTGGCAATTTGAAGCTGCAAAAAGAACGGCTCTGTAAAAGAATTGAACCGAAACGAGCTGCCGGGACTGAGCTTCAGGATCGGTGCAATCGGCGCTTCCAGCACTGTGTAGATCGGCTTAAACAGCACATACATCACAATCATGCCGGCGACAATATAAAGCGTTGCCCGGATCAGCCGAGTCCGCAGCTCGGCCAGATGCTCCGTCAGCTCGGCTTTACGTTCTTCGTCGCGCCTACGAGTGTCTGCCGACGTTGGATTATTCTCCGCATTTGGGCCAGTGAGTTTCAATGCCATAAAGTTGCGTTTTCGTGTCTGTTAAGCGATAAGGACGGCTGTTTCCGTGTAAGTCAGCTTCACCGAAGCGCCGGTTGGTGCTTCGGCCCCTAGATAGCCGCCCGGAGCGCCAAAGCCGCCCCCAGGATAGCCGCCGGGGCTGCCTAGACCGCCGCCGGGGTATCCGCCGCCGGGATTGCCGCCGCCGGGAGAACCTGGATAACCGCTGGGAGTGCTGTCACCGCCGGGCATTCCGCCATCATTAGAACTGCCCGGATAACCACCGGGAGGCCCGCCGCCAGGGTTGCCCCCGCCTGGATAACCACCGGGAGGCCCGCCGCGAAACTCCGGGTTACTTCTCGGACTGAAGCCGCCGCGCCCGCCACTGTACCCGCCCGGCCCCGACTGACCAAAACCAGACTGGCTGGGGGCGGAAAGCAGGCCCGGCTCAGTGGACGTCAGAGAAATCGTCGTCTGGGTTCGCACGACGCGCCCGGCATTGTAAGCAAAGTAGATGACGCGCTCAAACTTGATTTCCCGGCTGGCGATGCCGGGCAGAGCCGATCCGGGGCCGGGGGCAAATGTCGCCGGGCCTTCGTAGGTTTCCCGGATCTTGGCGGTCGGGTAGCGGTCCTGCCACTCAAAGTCTTCCAATGTGCTGGTTGCCGTCACGGTTGCCGGAACAGGTGAATTCCAGTCCAGTGTGATTTGCACGGGCGACTCCCAGTGTGCGCCGACCGAAACCCGGCGCGGCGGCAGCACCGGAATGGAAAAACCGATGGATTCCGGCGTATTCTCGGACGCCAGCTTTAAGAGGACCCGCCCGCGAGCATCCACTTCCCGGTACTCGGCGTGAACGCCGCTGGTTAGCGCTTGGGGCGGAGCACCGTGGGTCGAGACATACGAAACAAAGGGCTTGGGCCGGGCAGATTTGTCAACGCCTAGAACATTGTCCCGAATCAGCGATGTCCCGCCGCTGATGTTCTCAACACTGCGCTCGTAGCGCAGCAGCGACTCTTGCAGCACTTGCGGCGGCGCGGACACCGCCGCTTCGGTTGAAGCTGCCGAAAGGGTGGTGCGCCGCTGGTAGCGCAGGACTAGCCCGGTCTTCCACGGATAAGCCATTTTGATGCCCTGGGCCGACGGCAGATTGATCTTGTCGGCCAACTGGACCGAAACCGAGTCTTGGCCGACCAGCTTGTTTTGGAGATCGTACACGGCAATGGTGATGGCGTGCGGCCCGTCGCTGTAAGTTTTCGGCGTGTCCGGGCTGTTCGGGTCCGTGTAAGACGCTTTCGTGTCCCATACATACACCGGCAGGCTGCGGCTTTTCGGCAGCGCCTGGGCCGTGATAAACTGGCCGTCAATGCTGATGGACACATAGCCGCGCGTGGGGAAGTCGCGCAGCTTGACGGGAACCGACTCCCGCACAACTGCTTTGTTGTACGGCTGTGCGATCTGGATGGCCCCTGCCGGCGCGACCGCCGGAGCCGCTGGAGCGACCGCCGCCGGTGCATCTTGGGCCGCTGCCGCCGGAGCATCCTGAGCCAGCGCCCTTGTGCTGAATCCCGCCCCGCCCACTGCTAAAATCGAAAGCAAGATTGCTGCTGTACGCATAAAAAGCCTCTTGAAGTTATCGCCTAGAGATTACTGTCGTAGTTCTCGTCATCATTTGATAGGGCGGCGCTTTGGGTCGCCTCGGTGATTGCCGCTTGTGCCGCTTCGGCATCCGAGGGAGCCACTAAAATATCGCCCCAGCGGGTTTCGTCCGGCTGGAAAATGCCGCCGAGCGCCGGGCCGGACAAGCTGCTGATGACTGCCGGAATGCCGGAGGCTTCCACTAATCCACGCACAATGTTCGCTTCCGACTCGGTCTGCGCGGAGAAGATCGGCACCAGCGGCTCGCCTTCCACGCCCGGTTCCAGCGCGACGTTGCCGGGAACGCCTTCCAGCGGGTCAGTCGGAATCTGCCACGCTTCCAGTTCCTGCTCGGCCTTTGGCAGTGATGCCGGGTCAGTTTGCGCCACATACTGATCAATGTCTGCGACCAGAACATCGGCCTCTTGCTCGTCGCGCCGGGTCTGCGCCCCGCTGGTGTCTGCCGATGCTTCAATTCGCGCGGCGGTTTCCAGCGGCGTTTCCGCCTCGCCTTCATTTAAATACGCTGCCTGCGGCTGTGCTGGTTCCATTTCGATCTACTCCTTTGAGGCTTGAACGGCCCGCATCATCTTGGCGCTGCCGGACGCGATCAACTGACCGCCCACTTCTGTTCGCACTTCTCCGGTGCAGACAATCAGCCGGGGCCGCGCCGACACCACCCAAGCCGTCACCTGCAGCGGCTCACCAATCGCCGCCGGCGCATGAAGCCTTGTTGTCAGCTCCGCCGTGACCCAGTGCAGGCCGTGTGTCTCCAGCGCCGCCCGCGAAAGCGCTTCATCCAGCACCAGCGCCAGCAGCCCTCCATGCACCCGGTCCGCCCAGCCTTGATGCTCCTGTTTCGGCGTCCAAAACGATGTGTAAAGGGTGCCGTTCCACCCAAACGTCAGCCCCAGCCCAATCGGGTTCTGCGGGCCGCACCCAAAGCAGTACCCGTCGTTAACAAGACCGCTCACGCGCTTGCCCCAGCCCAAACCTGCTGCTGATAGAAGTCGCACTCGGCCTGCAAGGGGCAAGTGGGGCATTCGGGCCTTTGCGAATGGCAGATGCGCCGCCCATGCTCAATGAAATGCACATGGACCGAATATGCCTGCCCGTTCTCTAAAAGCTCCGGCAGCAGATCGTGGGCCGCATCCGCACTTGCCTTCGCCGGGATTAGCCCCAGGCGCTTGGAAACCCGGTGCACATGCGTGTCCACCGCCAGCACCGGACGACCCAAGTTAAACATCAAAATACACGCTGCCGTCTTGGCTCCAACCCCATGAAACCCGCGTAAATAGAGCAGCGTCTTGGCGTCGTCCCATTCTTTGATGTGGTCTAAGCTCGTCTGCCCGATGCCGTCATAAATGTCCTGCAAAATCGCCTGAATGCGCGGCGCTTTCATGTTCGCCATGCCGCCGGAGCGGATCGCGTCCGCCACCGCCGTCACCGACGCCGTCCGCACATCGTCCCATCCGCCGGGAAAAGCCTTCTTCAAAGACCCATACGCCCGCCCGGAATTGATGTCGCTGGTATTCTGCGACAGCACCGTCGCCACCAAAGCGCCGACTAAATCCGTCGAATGCGAGTCCGCCCGCCAGACCCGCACCCCGTAAGCCTCGTCCAGCTTTTCTTCCACCCGGACCAGCTTCGCCATCAGCCGCATCCGCTCCGGCTCTGCATACAATTCAGCCACGCGCAATTATAGCACATACCCCTATGCTTGGCAAGCGACGTTGCTACAAGAACGAGTAGTTGGAAACTACTCGCCCTTATGGTTCTAAGCCTAGTGCTCATGCAGGCTGGAAAGCTGCATCCCGCGCGGCCACGAAAATAAACGTGTTCCAGTCAACCACATAGAAGTAATGGATGAAAGCTTCTTCCGGCAGACTTTGAGGCATCTTAGCGAGATGGGCAGCGTACTTTTCTTTGAACTCCGCCGTTGTCGCTGACCCTTCACTTGTGATTGCAATCCCGTCGCTGTCCTCATAAGGGTAATTTTCGTCCGGCGGCTCGATGGAGATAAACAACAGCCCTGTCAAAAGCAGCCTGCCTCGTTTCTCACCCTCTGTCAAGCCATCACGATTGGGAGAGTTCCAGAAGCCGATTGGAATTATGCAGTCGAGTTCGACCTCCCGCTTCACATAGTCAATGCTAATGCGGCTGACTTCTACGTCATGAAACCATATTCCAAGTAATTCAGAAATATCTATTTCTTTCATAGAATTACATTTCCCACACCTTCCAGTTATCTGGCTCATAAGGCCATTCTAGCTGCTCACGAACTTCTGCCCAGAAGTCGGCATCTTCGGAAGAGGCAACTGACGGCGCAAACCCAAGTTTCAAGTAGGTCTTGATTGCAGGCAAACGGTAATACTCGGTGTGGATCTGGATTTTCGTGTAGCCGGCTTCCAAAAAACGCTGGGTCACGCGGGCGCACAGAGCCAGGCCCAGCGCATGGCCTCGGTAGCCCGGATGGCAAAAGACCCAGCCGACATCTCCGGTGAAGGGCGATGACCCGGAGTAGTTATGCTGAGCCATTGCCGTCGCAACAATTTGGCCTGCGCCATCCACGGCGAAAAACCAGCCTCCGGGAATGATTTGGTTGATGTTGTCCGACAGCTTTGCCTCGTCCCACGGGTCAAAGTCCGACAGAGACATGAGGCGCAGGAAATCCTCCTCGTCGCCGTCCTGATAGGTGCGGATGGTGTAACCGGGCGCAGGGTCAACAGCGGGACACGAACGGCGCTCGGAAGCGGGCCAAACCATGTGGAGCTGCGGCTTTTCTTGTTCGGAAGTGATCATAGCAGGTTCTCCAAAACAGTCCGAATTTCGGTAATGGTCTAATTTAGTTTGTTTGTTGTATACTGTCGGCATGGTGACGCAAAC